>JAFGVJ010000242.1 GCA_016938055.1 Prolixibacteraceae bacterium | reverse complement strand
TTACTTATTATTCGAATCACAAGGCAGATGCCAACATCACCACCACCAATGAACAGGGAAAGGTCACGGGTGTTTCATCCCTGCAAACTTCAGGATATCACCGTACCGAAGGGGAAATTGCCGATGAAAATGCCCTGCGAATTCAACAAGCCGGGGCAGCTTTGAAATACCGGTTCCAGGGTTTGGCAGTTGGAGTCCAGGGCTTGTACGAACAATATTCCGCACCGCTGACCCTATCGGATCAGTTGTACAATCGTTACAATTTCAATGGCGACAGGAACTACAACCTCAGCACCGATGTTCTTTGGGTATTCAACCGCTTTACGTATTTTGGCGAGGCTGCCATCAGTCAATCGGGGGGGAAAGCCCTTGTTACCGGTATGGAAGCTCAACCAGCCAACGAAATAGCTTTCAGCATACTTTACCGCAATTATGCACGCGATTTTCACTCCATCAACGGAACATCCTTTGCCGAATCGAGCAAAAACAGCAACGAACGAGGCCTTTATGCTGGAATTACCGTTTATCCCCTGGCTCGTGCTAAAATATCGGGGTACATCGATCAATACGAAACTTACTGGATGAAGTTCACCAGCAACGGTCCTGTCAGAGGAACTGACCTGATGTTTCAGGCCGATTATGAACCTACGAGGAGCATCAACATGTACCTCCGTTTTAAGTCGGAAAACAATTCAGAAAAAACAAGCAGTGCATTCCCGCTTAAACCAGACGACAAACAACAGGTTACCAGGGCCCGTTATCAATTGAACTGGCAGGCTGCTGATTGGATACAGTTCAGGTTCCGGACCGAATGGAATGCATACACCAAAGCCGATTCCACTGAAAATGGCTGGATGGTATTTGCCGATGTGGTGACACGCCCTGTTGAGAAATTTTCAGCATCGGCCAGGTTAGCCTGGTTCAGTACCGACGGTTACAACAGCCGTATTTATGCTTATGAAAACGATGTTCCGCAATATTTCTATATCCCGGCATTTTACAACAAGGGCCTGCGTTATTACCTGAACTGCAGTTACCAGGCTTTCAACAACCTGACCATTTACCTGAAACTTGCACAACTTTACTATTTCGACAAAGAACAAACCATAGGCTCAGGAAATACGGCCCTGAACGATCATAAAAGGAGTGATTTCAAAATTCACCTGAAGTACCGTTTCTAAACAGCTTTCTCACTTCGCCGCATTTTCGTATTTTTGTTCTTCCAAAAAAAATCAGAACATGCAAGCTTACGACGATATCCGCCCTTATACCGATGAGGAACTTCCACAAGTGGTTCAAACCCTGGTAAACGATCAGGCCTTTGGCTTGGTGCTGCAAAAGCTTTATCCGCAACCGGGTGCCAAAGAAAAAATACTGTTAGGCTTGCAACAGGTCAAAAACATCGATCAGTTACAGGTGCAGTTTGTTGTTCCCCTGCTTGGTCTGATCGAAAAAACAACGACCAGTGGTTTGAGCTATCATGCAATGGAACAGTTCCATCCCGAAGAAAATTATTTATTTATTTCCAATCACCGCGACATTATCCTCGATGCTGCTTTTCTGAATGTCATCATGCACCAACATGGTTTCAGGAAGACCGAAATTGCCATTGGCGACAACCTGCTGGCTTTTAGCTGGATTGAAAAGCTGGTACGCATTAACCGTTCTTTCCTGGTAAAGCGAAACCTGGGCCTGAGGGAACAATTAACAGAATCGAAAAGGCTGTCGTCCTACATCCGTTATGCCCTCACTGAAAAGGGGGAATCAGTTTGGATTGCCCAGCGCGAAGGACGGACCAAGGACGGTAATGATCAAACACAGCCAGCCCTTTTGAAAATGTTGAACATGAGCAATAAAAACAGCACGGTTGATGGTTTCAGGGAACTGAACATTGTTCCCATGGCTATTTCGTACGAAATTGAACCTTGCGGAAAATCAAAAGTGGAAGAACTGTTGAACCGCCGTTATCAACCCGATTTTAAAAAATCGCAGCAGGATGATTTGCGCAGCATGGCCAACGGGGTAATGATGCCCAAAGGAAGGATCAACTACGCATTTGGCAACCCGCTGAATATCCGTCTCGATGAAATTACCCGTGATAAAAATTACAACGAATCCATCCAGGCCATCAGCGATTTCATTGATCGGCGTATTTACTTCAATTACAAACTCTGGCCAAACAATTACATTGCCAGCGATTTACTGTTGGGGGAAGAAAAACATCGTCAGCATTACACCAGTAACGAGAAAGCACAATTCAAAGCCATGATGGAAAACGATGTTGCGTCGATCCCATTCGATCCCCTTGAGGTCACTGAAGCCTACCTGAAAATGTATGCCAATCCGGTGATCAATTTTGAAAGCCATTTTGCCTGATGTTTTCAGGGATCAATACCATCATTTGGGACTGGAACGGTACTTTGCTTGATGATACCGACCTGTGTATTTCCACCATCAATGAATTGCTGGAAGAAAGAAAGCTGCCAACCCTGAGCAAAAAAGCCTATCTCGAGACTTTTGGTTTTCCAATTAAGGATTATTATCAGCGGATAGGTTTCGATTTTGAAAAAGAGCCTTTTGACATTCCTGCCCATCAATACATCAGAAAATATTCGGCACGTGTTCATCATGCACTCTTGCACAGAAATGTTCCAGAGGTACTGTCGGCACTCCAAAAACAAGGTTTCAGGCAATTGGTTTTGTCGGCTTCGGAACAACAGAAACTGGAACATTCACTGGCTTTGTTTGGAATAGAACACTGGTTTGAAGCAGTAGCCGGGCTCGACAACCACTTTGCAGCATCGAAAACCATCATTGGAAAAAAGCTACTGAAAAAACTGAACATAGCTCCGGAAGAAGCCTGCCTGATTGGTGACACCATCCACGATTTTGAGGTGGCTACTGAAATTGGATGTGCCTGCATCCTGATTGCCAACGGACATCAACCTGAAACAAAACTCAAGTCAACCGGAGCTAAGGTAGTGCAACACCTGGGCGAAATCAATACGATGTTCAAAAAGTAAAACCCATATGAAAACCAGCAAGATAAGCCACATCATCCTGGAAATAATCAATCTCCAGCATAGGCCCAATATGGATTTTATCGTTGAGCGGGAATTCATAAGAAGTCTCAAAACCCATGGCATATAAAAAGCGTCCCTTTGAATTTTGAGTTTTGTAGGCTATGCCAGGTTTCAGGGACAATACCAGGCTTTTATAGAAACGTACCGAAAATTCAAGGTGAAGATTTTGATGAAAATGTTCATCATAAATGCTGCCGTAACCTAGCCCTAAGGCAAAATAATTGGTGAGATAGCGGGTATAGTGAAAATGCAGTTGAGGTGCCCACGATTTTTCATAGCGGAGATACGACAAATTGATACCATACCCTATTTCATGGGCATGTTCCTTATAGCTGGAAAAAGTGTTGGTCCGCCGGGGATTGTATGCTCCAGCTTCCATTACTCCCAAAAGCAGGATGGCCATCATCAGGTATGTAAAACGATTCATCAATAAACTACGGATTTGCTTCATCAAATGTAAAAACCATCATCGACATTTAAAGGTCGAAATCTCAGGTCACGAAATTAGAATATTTGTCAAAAGGAAAAAATGCGACAGGCTGCTTGTTGATAAAAAGGGAAAGTTATTTTTTTAAATCCCTGATCATCAGCTGAATGGTTTTTTTACCACGAAATTCATTTTCAGCAATGGAATAACAAATATCAAAGGGTTGTCCCGAATTGACCAGGGGAAATTTTTCGGCCTGCGAGAAGGCAATTCCAGAAAAACGGTTCGAGGAACTGTTGGGTTCTACCAGGTCAAGTTTCAGGTGTTCGAGGTTTTTACCCACCAAACGGCTGGAACCGGTATCGTAAACATTTTCACTGACAAACACCGGGGTCATGTTGTGTGGCCCATAAGGTTCAAACTGACGCAGTATCCGCACCATTTTAGGGGTAATGTCCGACATCTGCAAGCGCGCATCAACCTCAATGGTTTGTGTTTTTTGCTTTTTGGTAATATTCTGGCTAACAAACTCTTCGAAGCGTTCTGAAAACCTGGATACATTTTCAATTTTCATGGTTAAGCCGGCAGCGTACATGTGACCGCCATAGGACTCGAGCAGATCGCTGCAATAGTCAATGGCTTCGTACAAGTCAAAATCCCTGACCGATCTTGCAGAACCTGTGGCCAATCCGTTCGATTCGGTAAGAATTACGGTTGGCCGATAAAATACATCAGTAATTCGCGACGCTACAATCCCAATCACCCCTTTGTGCCAGTCACGCTTGAACAACACGGTAGAATTATTATCGCGCAAATCTTCGTTGTTGGTAATTAAATCGAGAGCCTCCTGGGTGATGTCGCGGTCGAGTGTTTTTCTGATTTCGTTGAAAGAGTTAATCTCCTCCCCCATTATGTTGGCTGCCGCTTCATCTTCACACACCAACAATTCCACCGATTTTTTGCCATGTTCAATTCGGCCGGCAGCATTCAAGCGGGGTCCAATTTTAAAGACAATATCGTTGATGGTGATATCGCTGCCATTAATTTTGGTATTATAAATAAGCGTTTTCAGTCCGATACTGGGATCGGCATTCAACTTTTTCAAACCATAATAGGCCAGAATCCGGTTTTCACCCACCACCGGCACAATGTCGGAAGCAATACTAACCACCACCAGGTCGAGCAGGTCGTAGAGTTTAGGTACCGGTTCATCGTAAGTTTGGCAATAGGCCAGCAGGAATTTGAAACCTACCCCGCAACCCGATAGTTCTTTGAAAGGATAATTGCAATCGGGACGTTTGGGATCCAGCACTGCCACGGCATCGGGTAAACGGTCGCCCGGGTTGTGGTGATCGCAAATAATGTAATCGAGGTGACGGGTGCGTGCATAAGCGATTTTTTCGATGGCTTTGATGCCGCAGTCAATGACAATGACCAGGGTAAAGTTGTTATCTGCGGCATATTCAATTGATTTGGGTGAAATGCCATAACCTTCGGAATAACGATCGGGAATGTAATAGTGCAGCTGTTCGATTTTGTCCTTGAGAAAACGATAAAGCATAGAAACAGAAGTTGTGCCGTCTACGTCGTAGTCGCCATAAATCAGCACCTTTTCTTGTCGTTCAATGGCCAATCGCAAACGTGCAACAGCCTTATCCATATCCTTCATCAAAAAAGGATCATGCAGATCAGATAGTCGGGGGCGAAAAAAAGCTTTGGCGTCTTCGAAAGTTCTGATATTTCGTTGTACCAAAAGGTTTGCTATCGCCATATCGACATTCAGCTTTGCCGACAAGTGCTTTACATCATTACTATCACCCTGGCTCTTAATGTTCCAGATTTTATCGTTACTCATCAAATATGTATTGCACTAGTATGTTCCAAAGATAGCAAAACCGCCTTCAACAAAAAACAAAATAAAAATGGGGTTCCTGCTTTCCATTAAAAAAAATATAACTTATTATGAATCAAACCAGCATGGGATCATAACCAAAGCGCTGGTTGCAATCCAGGGCATCAATGGCTTTCATGTCGTCAGTGCTCAGTTCAAAATTGAAGATGTTCGCGTTGGCATCGACCCTTGCCTGATTGACTGATTTTGGAATGGTAGCCACACCACGTTGCAGATCCCAGCGCAGCACAACCTGTGCCTGGTTTTTATTGTATTTACGGCCAATTTGTTTGAGTAAGGGTATTTCGAACACCCGGCCTTGCATGATGGGACTCCAGGCCTGGTAAACAATGTGGTTTTTGGTGCAAAGATCGATCAGGTCCTGTTGGATCAGGTAGGGATGAAATTCCATTTGGTTCACAGCCGGCATGATTTCCACTTCGGGGAGCAACTGTTCCAGATGAACAGGCAAAAAATTACTGATCCCGATGGCCCGTACGCGGCCTTCCTTGTAAATTTTCTCCAGGGCCTTCCATGCTTGTTTAAATTTACCGGTCACCGGCCAGTGAATCAGGTATAAATCAACCATATCCATGCCCAGGCGTTTCAGGCTGGCATCATAAGCTTTCAGCGCTTGATCGTAATCCATCTCATCGGTCCACAACTTGGTGGTCAAAAAAATCTTATCACGGTCAATCCCATGTTCACGAATGGCTTCACCCACGCTTTGCTCGTTTTTGTAGAAAGCAGCAGTATCGATCAGCCGATAACCGGCATCGAGGGCATAGTGGATGGCATTTTTCACCTCGGGGCCTTCGGATGCCTGCCAGGTTCCCAATCCGAAATAAGGCATTTTTACGCCATTGTTCAGGGTGAATGTTCCGTTAATGTCAGTAATGATATTCATCTTTTTTGCTTTTGTCATTTACGCCATCCCTTCATCCGAAAGGATTAAAACAATTGTAAAAACTTACGGGGTACCGCTGTACTAAAACGCATGGGCTTTCCGCTTACCGGATGCTGAAAAGCCAGCGTTCTGCTGTGCAATCCCAAGCGACGAATGGGATTGGTGGTACTTCCATATTTTCGGTCGTTCACAATGGGATGTCCCAATTGTTGCAGGTGTACCCTGATCTGATTTTTTCGTCCGGTTTCCAAATGAAGTTCCAGCAAGGAGAAAGCGCCTTTGCGGGCCAAAACCTGATAGTGGGTAATGGCTTTTTTTCCTTTGGATGCATCACTACTGCTGTGCACTTTCCTGGATACGGGACTTTCGTACAAAAAGGACGAAATGCTTCCCTCCGTTTTTTCCAACACCCCTTCGGCCACAGCAACATAAGTTCTTTCGGTGATTATTTCATGCCAATTCTCCTGGAAAACAGCCTTCACTTCAGGCGTTTTGGCAAAAAGTAACAGACCGGAGGTTTCACGGTCGAGCCGGTGAACCACGAAAATTTTGTTACGTTCATCGGAACGTTTTACATACTCACGAAGCATGTGGTAAACAGTCCGTTCCTTTTCGTCATCAGTAGCAATGGTCAAAATGCCTTCCTGCTTATCAATTACCAGCAGGTACTCGTCTTCATAAACAATGGTGAAGTGCTGAATGTTTGCAGTCCCGGCTGTTCTTTCACTTTGCAGGCTAACTATATCGCCGGGGTTTAAGGGATGATTGAACTGGCTGATGGCTTTGTCGTTCACCAACACCTGCTTGTGACCCAACAGGCTTTTAATGTTTTGACGACTCTTCCCTTCCAGGTTTTGCAGCAAAAAAGTCATCAACTCACCAGGCTGTTCAACCTTCATTTTTCTGTCGGGCCGATCCTGCTTCTTTGGAACCTTATGCTTCGTTCTCATCCTCTTCAATAATTTTTACACGTCCAACTTCCCCGGTACTTAAACGTACTTTGATTCCATGCGGATGAAATGCTGAACTGGTCAGTATTTGCTGTACAAAACCTTCGGTCAGATCACCGGTTTGTTGATCCCTTTTCAGTACTATCTGCACTTGGGTACCTTGCCTGATGTTCTTCCGGTAATTCCCTTTACTCACTGTTCATGTTATGGATGGATGTCAAAATTCAAGCGTCATCTTCACCTGAAATGCTTTGACCGGACTTACTATCGGGTCAAAGATAAGGCTGAAAGATCAAAAAAACTGATAAAAACCCACAATTCGAAGTTTTCTTTTTTAGACTCAATTTATATTACAAAAAAAACCTACTTTTGATCATATGTTCATTAAATTGAAACAGAACACCTTGAGTTTTTTCAAGAAACAAAAATACAACAAACTGAGATGAAGCTATTTCTACGTATCTATATTAATAGATATTTTTGTGCCATCAAAGTGTAAATCAAAGCACCTTATCAAACATAATCAGGATGAAAAAATCTGTTTATATCGTTATAGGCTTCACCATCATTGCCCTGGTGTTGGTCAACGTGCTTCACAAGGAGGTTTATTATAACCTCAAGCTGGAGCAATTAAAACAGGAATACGCCATTCAGCCGGTATCATCGGTTGATCACCGCAAATTTCCTGCCTTGCAAAAAACATTTGAAACGCCGCAGGAGGTAACCGAAGCCTGCATTAGTTGTCATACCGAACGCCACAAGGAAATTATGGCATCGGCTCACTGGAACTGGGAAAGGGTGGCATATGTCGAAGGCAGGGGAATTTCTGCCACCGGGAAAAAGAATGTCATCAACAACTTTTGTATCGGGGCACAATCGAACGAACAATCGTGTGCCAAATGCCACATTGGTTATGGCATGAGCAACGATCATTTTGACTTCAACAATGCCAGGAATGTGGACTGCATGGTTTGCCACGACAACAGCGAGGCCTACCAGAAAGGAACTTCCCTGGCTGGTTACCCCGACCGTTCGGTCAACCTTACCGAAGTAGCACAAAGTGTTGGAGCACCCACCAAAAACAACTGTGGAAGCTGCCATTTCAATGGAGGAGGCGGAAACAATGTTAAACACGGCGATCTTGAACAAGCTTTGCTATCGTGTTCACGCGAAGTGGATGTGCACATGGCATCGAATGGCATGAACATGAGTTGCACGGAATGCCACAGCGCTGAAAACCACAAAATATTGGGCAAATTGTACTCCGTTTCATCAACAAACACCGACCGTGCCACCTGTGAGCAATGCCACAGCAACACCCCCCACTTCGATCCCATCATCAACCGTCACAATGCCAAAGTATCGTGCCAGGCCTGCCACATCCCGGAATATGCCAAAGTTAATGCTACCAAAATGGAATGGAAATGGTCCGATGCCGGAAAACTGAAAGACGGGGAACCATTTGAAACCGATGATGAAATGGGCAACCACGATTACCTCTCCATCAAAGGTTCGTTCAAGTGGGAAAAGAATGTACAACCCGATTATATTTGGTTCAACGGAACTGCCGATCACTACGTTTTGGGTGATCCCATAAAATCTGTTCCGGTTCAGGTAAATACCTTAAACGGATCGCACGATGACGGACATTCGAAAATTATTCCCGTGAAAATTCACCGGGGCGATCAGATTTACGACAAAGTACACAAAATCCTCATCCAGCCCAAGTTGTACTCGGCCGAAAAAGGCGACAGTGCTTTCTGGATGGATTTTGACTGGAATGAAGCTTCTGAAGCAGGAATGAGACGCGTGGGGCTTCCCTTCAGCGGTGAATTTGGCTTTGTTGAAACAGAGATGTACTGGCCGGTGAACCACATGGTGGCCCCCAAAGACCAGGCCGTGGGTTGTGCCGAGTGTCACACCCGTTCGGATGAAGGCCGGCTGGCCAAACTGGGTGGTTTTTATCTGCCGGGAAGAGACCACAACAAACCACTCGAATATGCAGGTATCTTCCTGATTCTTGCATCGCTGGCAGGTGTGATGATACACTCAGCCATCAGGATTTTTGTATCCATCAAGCATAAGACCTACAAAATGGACATCATCGATTACGGATCAAAAGATTAACTATGAAAAAAGTATACATCTATCACGGATTTGAACGCTTCTGGCACTGGACCCAGGCTTCACTGATCATCTTCCTGGCACTAACCGGCTTTGAAGTACACGGTAGTTTCAGCATGCTGGGTTTTGAAGCGGCAGCCCGTTATCACCGCGTAGCTTCGTGGATGCTCATCGCGCTGATTGTGTTTGCCATCTTCTGGCACTTTGTAACCGGTGAATGGCGACAATATCTGCCCACCAGCAAAAAGCTAAAAGACCAGGTGTTGTATTACGCTTTCGGCATGTTCAAAGGGAGCCACCATCCTACCCGGAAAACCGAGCTCAGCAAGTTAAATCCACTGCAACGATTGGTTTATCTTGGATTTAAACTGGTACTTGTCCCGGTTACCATCATTTCGGGCATCTTTTACATGTTGCACAAAACCATTGATCAAAACAACATTGTGGTGGTGGAGGATGTCCCGCTGGCCAACATCGCCTTCTGGCACACGCTGGGAGCCTTCCTGCTGATTGTCTTTTTGATTGTCCATGTGTACATGACCACAACAGGCCATACGCCTACTTCTAACATCAGGGCCATGATGACAGGCTACGAAGAGCTGGAAGAAGATGATGAGCTAAGCGGGGAAAAACAAAAATCAACAACCAAAAAACAAAAAGAACAACGATGAAAACAAGGAAATACATGAATCCCTACCTGGCTGGGTTCCTGTTGGGTTTGCTGTTACTTACCACCATTTACATCACCGGTAGGGGGCTTGGAGCCAGTGGTGCTTTGAAAAGTGCGGTGGTGAAACTTGTACAGACTGTCGCTCCGGAACATGCTTCAACAGCTCCTTTTTATGTTGAGTTCAAAGAGAATAACCCTGAAGGACCGCTTCGTAACTGGCTGGTTTTCGAGGTAGTAGGACTTCTTATTGGCGCTTTCTTTTCAGGGGTTGTCTCCAACCGTGTTGGACTGAAGTTTGAAAAGGGACCGCTCACTTCAAACTCAACCAGGCTCATTGCTGCCATCATCGGAGGTTTCCTTTTTGGCTACGGATCGCAATTGGGCCGAGGCTGCACCAGCGGTTCAGCTCTCAGTGGCATGGCGGTGATGTCGTTTGGTGGGATCATTACCATGATGGCCATTTTTGGTTCAGGTTATGCCCTGGCTTACTTCTTCAGAAAACTTTGGATTAAATAGAACAAACATGGGACCATTAGTACCTTTTATCATATCGAATGAGATGAACCTGATTCTGGCACTTGTACTGGGATTCGGCTTCGGTTTTATCCTCGAACAGGCAGGTTTTTCATCTACCAAAAAGTTGGTAGGCCTTTTTTACGGCTACGACTTTACCGTGCTTCGTGTTTTCTTCACGGCAGGTGTTACCGCCATGATCGGCGTCATTTTCTTTCACTACCTGGGCATCCTCGACCTGAGCCTGATTTACATCAACCCCACCTTTCTCCGATCATCCATCGTGGGTGGTTTGGTAATGGGGGCCGGTTTCATCATTGGCGGTTTTTGCCCCGGCACCAGTTTATGCGCTGCAGCCATTGGTAAAATGAATGCCATGGTTTTTGTACTGGGCGGTTTACTGGGCGTATTTGCTTTTACTGAAACTTATCCGCTGATTGAAGATTTTTACACTGCCGATGCCATGGGTCCACTCACCATGTATGGACAATTTGGCATCAGCAGGAACCTCTTTGCTTTTCTGATGACTGCCGTGGCACTGGCAGCCTTTTATTTCACCTGGAAAATTGAGAAGAAAGTCAGGAAAAACAGTCAGTTCCATACACCCAAAACCTGGAAGAAACGCTATACTTACGCGGCCATTGTGCCATTTATTGTCATTGCCGTGGTGACCTTCCTCCCCGATCACGACGAACGCCTGGAAAACCGGATTGCAGAAACCAAACGTCAGCAAAAATGCGTATTCCACGAAATCTCGGCCGATAAAATGGCCTACGAAATTGTGAATCGCCATTATGAGCTGAACATCATCGACGTGCGTACGCCCGAAGAATTTGCAGCCTATCATATTCCCATGGCCATTAACATTCCCCTTGCCAATATCCACGACCGTCAATGGGAAACCATTTTCAAGCAAAAGGTGAAAACCAACATCTTTTATGCCGACAATGATACGCTTGTAAGGATGTCGTGTTTGAAGGCCAAACATATCGGTAAATCGGAAAACCTGATCCTCAGGGAATCAGTCCATGAATTCCGCGAAATGTTTTTCAATCCGTCAGTACCTGATTTTGCTGCTGCAACGAAGCAAGTGCTCAACGAATACCATTTCAGGGTGAAAGCTGCCAACGACATGAAAAACCTGGAAGATGCCCTGAAGAACATTGGGAAACCCGTTATTACCGAGTTGAAGGTGGCCAAGGGAGGATGCTGATTTAGATGATGAGAGGGTGAGAAAGTGAGAGGGTGAGAGCGTGTGAGAGGCTTTTTTTGACAGACGGAGCTTGGGGAGACACGATTTTCAAAACGCGTGGGGTTGATCAATTGAAGACCATGTTGATCAAAAGCCCTCCTCTGATGGGGTATAATACACCAATAAGGAACTTCCAAATTCCTGGAAATCAGAACCAGCAAAGAAATGGCCACAAAGTGGCTTGATCTCAATTACTCGCGTTGCAGCTGGGGGTACAGACTACACCTTCCACACCAGCCCCGGAGGGCTTGAACCTTTTGGGACGACCTTTTTCCTAAAAGGTCGATGGTGCCATTATTGGAGAAGCCCCGGGTCGAAAGG
>JAFGVJ010000241.1 GCA_016938055.1 Prolixibacteraceae bacterium | reverse complement strand
GCCATTTCGAGCTGGAGATTTTTCAAACGGATCAATTCAATCTCCTCAGATTTTTTCCAGAATGGCATTTCACCCGTCGTTATGGTAGTTACTTCTTCATTTTCGGGAAGTTGCGCTCTGGTTAGTTCCCTGCAGGTTTTGCCGGCATCGATGGCAATGAACCGATCAAGCTGTTGGGGGAAATCAGTTGGTTTCATCCCGGTTAGAACCAGGGAGTGACCTTCGCTGATCATTTGATTCAGCATTTCGTTCAACAGTACCCTCGAAGCTGAGTCGAGGCCATTCATGGCATTGTCAATCACCAGCAAATCGGGGGAGGCTGTCAGGGCTTTGATCAACTCGAATTTGCGTTGTTCGCCATTGGATAAACTAATTACAAATTGTTTGAGCTTGTCTTCAAAACCAAATTGAGCCACCAGTTTTTGAAGTTGTTCTTGCTTGGATAACTTGTCAAATTCCTCTCTGACGGTGGGGATGAACTCCGGATCGGTCCAGTTCCAGCGTTGCTGGCGGTAAGCACGGGCACCATGTTTCAGCTGGAATTCAGATTGAAACGAAACGTATACCGCCTGATAGGTTTCCGATTGGTTCGAGCCCAACACCGGAAGCATGCCCGCCAGTGCTTTGGCAAGGATGGTTTTACCACTTCCGTTCAGTCCAATTATTCCCAATGCCCCGCCGTGCCTCAAATCTAGTGTGACCGAAGGGAGAATGACGGTAGTACGGATTTGTATTTTTACTTCTTTCCAGCTGATCATGGTCCAAAAATAAAAAACCTGAAGCAGGCTATTTGCTTCAGGTCGTTTAAAATTTTATGTCGAATGTTGAATTACCAAACCAACTGGTAAGCATCCACCGTGTTTTGGAAAAAGGTGGGAACCAGCACCATTTTGGTTTTTGGCACAAAATCGATGTCGGCTGTATTTCTTTTTTCTTCCGATACATCGAGCAGGTTAATTACTTTTCCATTGTCCGAAACATAAATTTTTCCGCCCCAGTTGGAGAAAATAAAGTTCCCGTTCCCGATGGTTTCCAAACCATCGATGCCACCGGTACCGTCGAAAAGTGCTTTCATTGCTTTGGTTTTGACGTCGATTTCCCAAACCGAGGAATTTCCGGCGTACAGCTTGCCGCCTTCGGCCCACAATCCATTCACATTGTCAAGATTTGGATCGTGCAACCACGATTTAAATTCATCATTGCTGTAGGCGTAAATACGCTGATCGCGCATGTCGGAAACAAATACCATCCCGTTTTGACACACCGTAACGTCGTTGAGGAATTTGGCTTCAGGAATCAGCAATTTTTTATCGAAGCAGGCTGTTTCAATGTCAATGATCACCAGTTCGTCCATGTCGGCTACATACAATTTACCATCCCAAATAGCCATGCCTTTTGGATCGTTGAGGCCGGTAAGCCAGGCGGCATTGAGGATTACACCTTTCAGACTGATAAGGGCAATGTAGCCATCCCCGTTTTTGGTGTCGCGTACTTCGCCCATGCAAGCTACAAATGCTACACCGGATGTTTCGTTAAAGAGCACCGATTCGGGTGTTTTCAGCGTAGCAGGTGTTGACCAGAATTTTTCCAGTTTTTGGGCAAAAGAAGTGGTTCCTAATATGAATAAGGCAAAGAAGATTAAAATTTTCATGATTAAAGTTTATAGGTTAATATTAAGTTGTTTAATTACTTCCTTCCGGTCGATTTTCATCGAGTCATTGCGTGGAAATTCATTCACATAATAAACACTGCCGGGCGTATGATGTTTTCCAACGATGTTTTTTATTTTTTTCAGCAGCTCCTCAGCATCAGCAGCTTTTTCATTATTTTCCAGTACCAGTACCATTTTTTGACCCAACAAGTCATCTTCCAGCGGAACAATAAGACACTCGCGGTGAATAATAGCATTGATTTGCGTTTCCAGCTGTTCGGGCGATATTTTGATGCCGCCTGAATTGATGACATGGTCGGCACGCCCCAGTAGCCTGAAACTTTTTTGTGAAATGATTTCCACGAGGTCGGTTGTTTCAAGTTCCTCAGCGCTTAATTGGGGCGCTTTGATGATCAGGCAATGCTTTTCATTCGTTGAAATCTGAATGCCATCGAGTAGTTGGAAGTGCTCATCGGGTTTCGGTCCGTTGATGCGTTGTAAGGCAATGTGTGAGCAGGTTTCTGTCATGCCGTAAGTTGCGTAGATTTTGGTGCTGAGACCCTGAAGGGATTTTTTCAATGTATCGGAAACAGCTGCTCCGCCTACAATCAGCTGACGGATGGAATCAATCCCTGCCTTTTGACTGATGATTTTTTGTAGCTGAAGGGGAATCATTGCCACGAAGTCAACAGGTTGGCCGGGGAGCGAAGGGGTTCCCTCAGGTTTTGTGATTAGCAGGTTTAACTTTCCGACGATGGCCCGTACCACCATCATTTTGCCAGCAATGTAATCGATAGGCAGACAAAGCCAAGCGGTATTGTTCGGCTTAAGCTGAAAAAAATCAATGGTCTTTTGCGCCGAGGCAACCATTGCACTTTTTTTCAGTTTGATTTCCTTAGGAATTCCTGTACTGCCCGATGTTTGCTGAAGAATAAAATCAGTTTCATCAAACCAGTTCACGATAAAGTCATCAATACTTTTCTCCCAATCGGGAAGATTTTCATCTTTTAGCTGCTGTTGAAGATCTTCAACACTAAAAAATTTGCTATTGATTTGAATTTTATCTGTGCTCATTAACATTGACCTTGATAAATTTTCTGCATTAAAAAGGTGAAAATATAATTTTCTAATTCCCCTCCCCGGGAGGGGTTAGGGAAGGCTTTTTCCCCAGTTTTTATTGGTATCGTAAAACAGCTTTTCACCGCGTAAAGTTAAGGGAGAATCAATGTTGTTGGCAAACAACATTCCCGTACCCAAACCTTGCGGAATGGTAGCTTGTTTGGTAAAAACCCACTGTGCAATGGCGTTCAGCCCAATGTTGCTTTCCAAAGCCGAGGTTGCCCACCAACCAATGTTATTTTCTTCGGCCAGTTG
>JAFGVJ010000240.1 GCA_016938055.1 Prolixibacteraceae bacterium | reverse complement strand
TTCACCTGGAAGGTTGAAAGGCGTTTACCTTTGGCTTTAAATGATTTGACCCCAATAAATTCGGCCACTTCAATGATTTCGTTCTCCCTTTCGCTGTTTTTCCCGCCAAACTCGAGTTCCAGGCGAGGATAATGCACCCAGGTGATGCTCACCAGCCTGTTGCCCGGAAATTCGCCAATGAAATTGTAGGCTTTGCCCATAGGAGTATCTTCTTCTATCTGGAAACGTTTCACGTAGTAAAATTGCTGCTCTTCGTCCCAATATACCACGCTAAGGGTGCGTTTGGGGTTGAATTTTTCTATGATCAGGATATCTTCCCTGAAGTGATTCGAAAGGTCGAAGGTGTACAATTCAAATTCTCCGCTTTTGGTAAGCACCAGGATCCTGTCCTCGCCCTGGAATTCTCCCAGAAAATTACCGCGCTTGTCGGCATTGAGGCGGTTCACATCCGGATCATAATAAATTCTGCGTCCGCCCAAAGTGGAAGCACCTTTTTCTTTCAACGAAATTTTGTGCACATCGTTCTTGGTCACCACATTTCCGATGGATTGCCGTCCTTTGATGGCCAGTTCTCCCATATCGGCTTCAAAAACCAGTTTTTTCAGCCTTGGCTTAGGCTTCAGGGTAACGCGGAGTACTTCGGACTCACCATTGGGATTTACGCTGAAATACATGATTTTGGTACCGGCATTACCCTGGGTCATATCGTATTCTTTGTCGCGGGTAACCCCATAAACGGCAAAGCGTTTCATGTAGGTTGCCCCGGCACGGCCATCGCGGTAAACCAGGTTGTAGATGGTGCGTTTATCGTCCTTTTTAAAGACGGCCAGGTGCAGGATATTTTTCCCGATAAAAGCTTTTTCCGAAACCTTGGTAACAAAATAAGTCCCATCCTTTCGGAAAACAATGATGTCGTCAATGTCGGAACAGTCGCACACATATTGGTTTTTCCTCAGGCTGGTGCCCATAAAACCCTCTTCATAATCAACGTAAAGTTTTTCATTGGCCACCACCACCTTGGCTGCCACAATGTTTTCGAAGCTACGGATTTCGGTTTTGCGTTCACGCCCCTTCCCGTATTTGCTTTTAATGCGCTGATAATATTCAATGGTAAAGGGTATGATGTTTTCGATGTTGCTGATAATCTCGGCAATCTCATCCTCAATGGCCAGTATCTGATCAATGGCTTTGTCCTTGTTGAATTTCAGGATGCGGGCCATTTTGATCTCCATAAGTTTCAGTATATCATCACGGGTAACTTCCTTTTTTAACTTTGGTTTCCAGGGCTCCAGCCGATGATCGATGTGATCCACCGCAGCGTCCATGTCCTTGCTGTCTTCAAAACCCTTGTCTTTATAGATTCGTTCTTCAATAAATATTTTTTCAAGAGAAGCATAATGCCAGGCGTTCTCCAGTTCTCCCTTACGGATTTCCAGTTCCAGCTTCAACAACGCTACGGTTTGTTCGGCATTTTTGCGCAACACATCGCTCACTCCAATGAAATGAGGTTTGTCGTTCTCGATGATACAGGTATTGGGCGAAATGGAAACTTCACAATCGGTAAAAGCATAGAGGGCATCGATGGTTTTATCGCTCGAAATGCCTGGCGCCAGTTGAATGATAATTTCTACGTGTTCAGCCGTATTATCGTCTATTTTCTTGATTTTGATTTTTCCCTTATCGTTGGCTTTAATAATGGACTCGATCACCGAGGTAGTGTTGCGGCCAAAAGGAATTTCGGTGATGACCAGGGTTTTGTTGTCGAATTTCTCAATCTTGGCCCTCACCCTGACGTTTCCACCCCTTACCCCGTCGTTGTATTTCACTACATCAATCATCCCTCCGGTAGGAAAATCGGGGAAGATCTCAAAAGGCTTTCCCTGAAGATGCAGGATGGCTGCATCGATCAGTTCATTGAAATTGTGCGGCAGTATTTTGGAAGATAGACCCACGGCAATTCCCTCAACACCCTGTGCCAGTAACAGGGGAAATTTCACCGGAAGGGTTACAGGCTCTCTTTTGCGACCATCGTAGGCCAGCTGCCAACGGGTGGTTTTGGGGTTGAAAACCACGTCGAGAGCAAATTTCGACAAACGAGCTTCAATATAACGGGGAGCAGCAGCACCATCGCCGGTGAGGATATTTCCCCAGTTTCCCTGGGTTTCAACCAACAGGTCTTTCTGACCCAACTGGACCAGGGCATCGCCAATGGAAGCATCGCCGTGCGGGTGGTACTGCATGGTTTGCCCGATGATGTTGGCCACCTTGTTGAAACGGCCATCATCCATTTCCTTCATGGCATGTAAAATCCTGCGCTGTACGGGTTTCAGCCCGTCGTTCACATAGGGAACGGCCCGTTCGAGTATCACGTACGAAGCGTACTCCAGGAACCAGTCTTTGTACATTTCGCCCAGGTATTTCAGCTCAAATTTATCTTCCTGGCGCTCCTCCTGCAGGGGAGCATTCAATGGGTCGTTTGCTAGGGTGTTATCTTCCATTTGCTTACCTTATAAAATACAATCCTACGTTATGCCGGAGATGATTAATAAAAAATGAATTGAATGAATTGATCATTCGGTTCATTTCGTTTTTGAGTCCTCCACCACATCCTTTTCAACGTATAGATTGTCAATGATGAAATCCTGACGTTCAGGGGTATTTTTCCCCATATAGTATTCCAGCAATTGCTTGATGGAATCACCTTTGTGCAACGAAACAGGCTCCAATCGCATTTCTTCACCAATAAAGACTTTAAATTCGTCGGGCGAAATCTCGCCGAGCCCTTTGAAACGGGTAATCTCGGGATTTGCGCCCAGTTTCGTCATGGCCTGCTGCTTTTCTTCTTCGGAATAACAGTAATAGGTTTTCTTCTTGTTACGCACCCTGAAAAGTGGAGTTTGCATGATGTACACATGACCCTTCCTGACGAGCTCCGGGAAAAACTGCAAAAAGAAGGTTAACAGCAACAGTCGGATGTGCATGCCATCCACGTCGGCATCGGTAGCGATGATCACCTTGTTGTAACGAAGGTCGTCGAGTCCTTCTTCGATGTTCAGGGCTGCCTGCAAGAGATTGAATTCTTCGTTCTCGTACACTATTTTTTTGGTCAGACCGAAACAGTTCAGGGGCTTTCCCCGCAAACTAAAAACTGCCTGGGTATTCACATCGCGGCTTTTGGTGATGGAGCCGCTGGCCGAGTCCCCTTCAGTAATGAACAGGCTCGATTCCTTTTTACGTTCGTGGTTACTGTCGAAATGGATGCGGCAATCGCGCAGTTTTTTGTTGTGCAGGCTGACCTTTTTAGCCCGTTGTTTGGCCAACTTTTGGATGCCCGAAATGGCTTTCCGTTCGCGCTCTGATTCCTGGATGCGGCGCAAAAGCACTTCGGCTACATCCTGGTTCTTGTGCAGGTAATTATCAAGTTCTTTCTGAACAAAGTTCATGATAAAGTTCCTGACCGAAGGGCCTTCGGGGCCAATATCTTTTGATCCGAGCTTGGTTTTGGTCTGCGATTCGAACACCGGCTCTTCCACCTTGATGCTTATGGCAGCTATGATGGAAGCACGGATATCGGAGGCATCAAAATCTTTCTTGTAAAAATCGCGGATGGTTTTCACCAGTGCTTCGCGGAAGGCCACCAGGTGAGTACCGCCTTGGGTAGTATGCTGCCCGTTCACAAAGGAATAGTAATCTTCGCCATACTGGTTGCCATGGGTCAGGGCCATTTCAATGTCTTCACCCTTGAGATGGATCACCGGGTAGATGGGATCACTGTCCATGTTCTCGTTCAGCAGGTCGAGCAAACCGTTTTTCGAAAGGTATTTTTCACCGTTGAATTCTATCACCAACCCGGCATTCAGGAAGGTGTAGTTTTTCATCATGGCCGACACATAGTCGGAGATGTAGTGGTAGTTTTTAAAGATGTTGTTGTCGGGGGTAAAAATCACATGCGTACCGTTGGGCTCATCGGTGGGTTTCACCTTTTCTTCGCGGGTGATGTGGCCGCCATTGAATTCTACTTCCTTGACTTCGCCATCGCGGATGGCTTTCACCAGGAACCTCGACGACAGGGCATTCACGGCTTTCACACCTACCCCGTTCAGACCAACCGACTTTTTAAACACCTTGGAATCGTACTTGGCGCCGGTGTTCATTTTCGACACCACATCGATGAGTTTTCCCAGCGGGATACCCCGGCCAAAGTCGCGGATCGAGACTTGTTCGTCGGAAACCAGTACTTCGATTTTTCGCCCGTTCCCCATCATGAATTCATCAATGGAGTTGTCGATCACTTCTTTGAGCAGTACATAAATGCCGTCGTCGGCCTGTGAGCCATCGCCCAGCTTCCCGATGTACATTCCCGGACGCCGCCGGATGTGTTCCTGCCAGTCGAGTGTTTGTATGGAATCTTCGTTGTAATTGGCTACTTCCTGCATAGTATCATTCGAAATTTCCACAAATATAACCAAAAACGGTTTTTAGCGGGGCAACCATTTATCAACAGGTTAATACGCTATAATAGTGTAAATTAACCAATATAACCCACAAAATAAATTCACCATCGGCTTTCGAATGCAAGGAGTAAATGGAAGCTGAAAAAACGAGAAAAAGGTTCAACAACAACATCCGAACTCCGAGCCTAAAACTTGCATTTATTCAATGAAAAAACCTACGTTTAGAAGGAAATTCATTGTTCGCAACGATGGATTGGCATTGAACGACAGGCTCACCGGAAGCGAGCATCCGTGTTTGAAGAGAAAAACCCTCGAAAGTTCGGCCCGGGCCTGGATGAGTGCCGCCGAAGCCGCATAATAACCGCAGAAAGGGGTCATGCCCAGTGATATTTCGGCATTGATAGCACCCAGTACGAATGGGACACCGGCCTCGATGTAAGTAGAAAAATTGGGTTTACCGGAAAGCGGATTTTTGTCGTTGTAAAAAAAGGTAGCGGCCAAGATCTTCAGCGGCAGCTGCGCTGGCTCCCAGGCAGCCAGCAACTCGGTGGAATGCCGGTTGGTACTGTCAGAGAAATCCAGGTAATGATTGTACGCACCTTTCACCGGATTATAGTAATCGTAAATTGTCAGGGAGACATCGCCCATGGAATAAGTTGGAATGATGTTGATTTCTGAATAATTAAAATCGACAGCTTGAGAACCCCAAAAAGTAAGGGTAAACCGACCGGCATTCAGGCTGATTTCTGGTTGGACCACCGGGGCATTGCTGTATACCACGCCCCGCCAATACTGCTTGGAGGCCAGGTTTATCCCACCACTAAGTGAAACAGCATGTTCTGCCCGCGCAACATGGAAGGCAGCAATGGAAAGGATGAATGAAATCAGCAGAAATTGGCGCATCGTACAAGTCAACTTGCTCCAAAGGTAAGTGGCTGTTAGCATAAAAAAATTGATTTTTGCCAGTTTTGCCTGATTTGAATTGCGCACCATGCTAAAGGGGAAATATCCCTTTAAACGAAT
>JAFGVJ010000040.1 GCA_016938055.1 Prolixibacteraceae bacterium | reverse complement strand
TCGGTAATGAAAACCATGAGTCTGGAGGCACAGATAGGGCAACTGATCATGGTCACGGCTGAATCGACCGATGATGAGCGGAGGGAAAAGCAATTGACCGCATGGATCCAGGAACTTGGTATCGGGGGAGTGCTTTTTCTGAAAACAACACCCTCTGCACTGGCACGCAAGGCACTAAGTTTTCAGCAAGCATCTGTAGTTCCCTTGTTCATAGCCATCGATGGTGAAAATGGCCTTTCGTTTCGGCTCGATTCAGTGGTCCAGTATCCTCACGCTATGGCTTTGGGAGCTTTGCAGCACGATTCGCTTATTTATCGCATGGGGCGCGAAATAGGGAAGCAGTGCAAAACATTGGGTATTCAACTCAATTTTGCACCCGTAGCCGATGTGAATTCAAATCCACTCAATCCCATCATCAATTACCGCTCGTTTGGAGAAAACCCTGCCTTGGTTGCACGAAAAAGTTTTCTACTGGCCAAAGGAATGCAGGACGAAAAGGTGCTTGTGTCTGTGAAGCATTTTCCCGGTCACGGCGATACCGGTTATGATTCACACCACACCCTCCCGGTCAACAAAAAAAGTTATGGTGAATTAAAGCAGGAAGAGTTTATCCCTTTCGAATACAATATCAGTGGAGGAGTGAACGGAATCATGAGTGCCCACATCGCCTATTCCGGGATCGATCCATCCAATCGTCCGGCAACCTTATCGCCTTTTATGATGACGGAAGTCTTAAAAGATTCATTGGGATTCAGCGGGCTGGTTTTTTCCGATGGAATGAACATGAAAGGCATTACCCTGCTTTACAACGAATCGGAAGCAGCTGTTCAGGCATTCAAGGCAGGGGTCGATGTCATCGAATTTATACTGGATCCCGAGCGTGTTATCAGGGCAGTAGTGGCAGCTGTAAAACGTGGCGATTTATCTGCTGATGATATTGCCGGAAAATGCCGGAAAGTGTTGATGGCCAAGCATTGGTCTGGTTTGAATCAACCAATTGCTGTACCACTGAACCAGTTGCATGCCCGCCTGAACCAGCCTGGCTGGCAATTAACGGCCCGACAATTGCAGGAGCAGGCACTTACCGTGTTGCAGAATAATCAATCCATCCTCCCGCTTCAACGTTTGGATACCTTGCGCGTGGCTACCCTTTCCATTGGTGCTGACAGCGAAACTGCTTTTCAACACCAACTTGACGACTATATGGCCATGGAGCATTTCTTCCTGCCACTCAATGCCAGTGATCAAATGATCGAGTTGGTGCTCAAAAGCCTGAAGCGATTCAATTTGGTGATTGCAGGGGTGCATGGTACCCATCTTTACCCGGCCAGAAAATACGGAGTTACCAGTATGCACCAAAAAGTAAGCAAGCGCTTGTTTCAGGAGCTACCAACCATCATGGTGTTTTTTTCAAATCCTTATGCCTTGGTTCATTTTGAAGGAGTTGAGAACGCTAAAGCAATGGTGCTTACTTACAGTTCAAGTCAAACGGCTCAGGAAGTCAGTGCACAAATGATCTTTGGTGCGATTGGTGCTAACGGAACCTTACCGGTCAGCATTCCGGGTTTATTTCCTTCAGGACATGGGGTGGTCATCAAACCCATTGGCAGGTTGAAGTATACGCTACCAGAGGAAGCTGGCTTTAACGGGTACTTACTAAAATCAACAATTGATTCCATGGTATCGATGGCCATCGCGAAGAAGATGATTCCCGGTTGTCAGATACTGGTAGCCAGCAAGGGAAAGGTTATTTTCAGGAAAGCCTATGGCCATTTTCGTTTCGAAGCATCGCCTGATGTAAGTAACGAAAGCTTGTACGACTGGGCATCCATTACCAAAATTGCCGGTACTTTGCCATTGTTGATGAAAATGACCGAAAACAAACAACTGGAATTGGATCAACCTTTTGCTAATTATTGGGAATCATTTAAAGGAACAGACAAATCATCCATCACCCTGCGTGAAATATTGGCCCATCAGGCTGGTTTCAGGCCCTGGTTGCCCATTCCCAGTCGTACCATCGCCCAAAGAGCCCATCTACGTGACAGTTTGATCAGGGCACGTCCATCGGAAGCATTTCCTGTCAGAGTTTCCAATCATTGTTATGCAAGCGGGGAGATGAAAGCATATTTTTTTGATCAGTTTACATCCAGGGAATTGTCAGCCAAACGTACCTATGCCTATTCCGATATTGGTTTTTTGATGTTTCCTGACCTGATCACAAAACTAAAAGGATCTAATTTTGAATTCCTCGTGGAAAGCGAATTTTTATCCCCTCTTGGGGCAACCGGGATCAAATATAATCCTTATCGTTATTATCCAAAGTCGATGATCGTACCTACCGAGCACGATGATTTCATGCGAAGGGAATTGGTTCATGGCTATGTCCATGATGAAGCAGCAGCCCTGTTGGGTGGAGTTTCGGGAAATGCCGGATTGTTTGGGTCTTCCAATGAACTGGCCAAAATTATGCAGTTTTATTTGCAAAACGGGCAATATGGTGACTTTCATTACCTGAGACCTGAAACGGTGAAAGAATATACCCGGGTTCAGTTTCCCGGTAGCGAAAATCGCAGAGGTCTGGGTTTCGACAAACCATACGCCGATAATGCACGACGAAAAGGATTGGATACTTTTCCGGCTCAGTTTGCCAGTGCTGCCAGTTTTGGTCATACCGGTTACACCGGAACCTTCGCCTGGGCTGATCCTAAAAACCAGTTGCTTTTTATTTTTTTGTCGAACAGGGTATATCCTACCAGGGACAATCGACGACTTATTTTGCTGAACATAAGACCACTTATCCATCAGGAGGTCTATCGCTGTGCCAACACATTTAAGACAGAAATCTATTAATAAATGTTAAAATCGCCTGCATGCGGAATATAGTCTTTTGACATCAGGTCAGGTAAGGTATTGTCACATAGGGAATCATGTATTTTCCTGATTTATAAAATTATTTGGAAAGTTGATTTTTCAGCTAAAATCAGAAATTGTTATTCAAAAGCATCGTTCATATAGAAATAATCTTTTAAATTTAGGGGTCAAAACAGTTAAATAATTGTCAATTTATAACCATAAATTTTTCGTGCCATGACAAAAAAAATCACATTTAACGAACTCCGTAAAATCAAAGACAGTTTACCTGATGGTTCAATCCGACAACTTGCCCAGGAATTTAATGTCGAAGTTGAAACCGTCAGAAATTACTTTGGAGGTGCTGATTATAAGAATGGAAAATCTGTGGGCATTCATATGGAACCAGGTCCTGATGGTGGAATTGTTCTTTTGGATGATACTACGATTCTTGAACGTGCAAAAGAATTGATCGGGTAAATTGAATGATAAACCGAATTGAAGGTGCCGGAAGTAATTCCGGCATTTTTTCTTGAAAAATTCAGTGTAAAAATTTGCAGGGAAAAAACATTGGTATATATTTGCATCGCTTTTGATAAAAGGATGAGGGCGATTAGCTCAGCTGGTTCAGAGCATCTGGTTTACACCCAGAGGGTCGGGGGTTCGAATCCCTCATCGCCCACTCAATACCACCGGAATTTCCGGTGGTTTTTTTATGCCCGGCAGCAACGGGTGTGAGATAAATCAAAGACTTCCCGAAATCAATTGTTAATAAATGTTAAACGACACTGAATGAGGCTAGTGTAACTGATTATTGGCCTCCATCTGCAGTGCCCTCCGGCCCTTTTTCACTTACCTTTGGAAAAAGTAACTGATTACTTAACCTCAAAAATTCATTATGAGAACAGAGATCAAAGAATTTATGAACCAGGTGATAGCTTTAAATCCCGGGGAGAAAGAATTCCATCAGGCCGTGCAGGAAGTTGTCGAGTCCATTTGGGATGTTTACGAGCGGAATCCAAGATACAAGGAAGCCAAAATATTATCCAGAATTGTTGAACCTGAGCGCGTAATCATGTTTCGTGTTCCATGGATCGACGACCGTGGTGAAGTACAAATCAATCGGGGTTATCGGGTAGAATTTAACAGTGCCATTGGACCTTATAAGGGTGGTTTGCGTTTTCACCCCAGTGTAACTTTGAGCGTGTTGAAATTTTTGGGTTTTGAGCAAACTTTTAAAAACAGTCTCACCACACTTCCCATGGGCGGTGGTAAAGGTGGTTCCGATTTCAGCCCAAAAGGTAAATCCGACAATGAGATCATGCGTTTTTGTCAAAGTTTCATGACTGAACTTTACCGCCATATTGGACCCAATACCGACGTGCCTGCCGGCGATATCGGTGTGGGCGGTCGTGAAATCGGTTATCTGTTTGGACAATATAAAAGGATCAGGAATGAATTTACCGGGGTTTTAACGGGTAAGGGCATTTCATGGGGTGGTAGTCTCATCCGTCCCGAAGCCACAGGTTTTGGTGCAGTTTACTTTGTAAAGCACATGCTCGATGAACTCGGAAGATCGCTCGAAGGACTCACTTTTGCTGTTTCAGGTTTTGGAAATGTGGCCTGGGGTGCGGTCTCCAAAATTACCGAACTGGGAGGTAAAGTGGTAACCATATCAGGCCCCGATGGTTATATTTATGATCCTGAAGGTATTGCTGGTGAGAAAATCAATTACATGCTTGAATTGCGTGCCACCAACAACGATGTGGTAAAACCCTATGCTGAAAGATTTGGTGCTATGTTTTTCGAAGGAAAACGTCCTTGGGATCAAATAGTTGATGTGGCGCTTCCTTGTGCAACCGAAAATGAGCTTAACGAAGCCGATGCCATTACACTGGTGATGAATGGATGTTTTCTGGTTGCCGAAGCATCCAACATGGGATGTACTGCCGATGCCGTTGAATACCTCAACAATCACATTGTATATGCACCCGGAAAAGCTGTCAATGCTGGTGGTGTTGCAGTATCAGGGCTTGAAATGTCACAGAATTCAATGCGTTACAACTGGACTCGCGAAGAGGTTGATCAACGTTTGCACATTATCATGGGTGAGATTCATGAAACTTGTAAGAAATACGGTACCCAAAATGGAAAGATCAACTACTTGTTGGGGGCCAATGTCGGTGGATTTGTAAAAGTTGCCGATGCCATGCTTGCCCAGGGAGTAGTATAGACTTTTTGCATCATTTCTATAGGATGATAGCCATTGATACAGCCATATCAATGGCTTTTTTTTATTTTCGACTTTCCATTCACTGTGTTTTTTTGTCCATTCACAGCCTTTTTTAGACCATTCATTTGAATAATTGTCGTAAGTGTCATATAATCAGAAAGAAAAAGGTTTGTTAAGAAAAAATTGTGCATTTGATCAAAGCATTTGACTGTTTAATCTAAGATTATGGTGTGTTCATAAAAAACACTAAAATGTCTTAATTATAAATAGTGCATTTGATCTGTGAATCAGGTAAATTTGTGCTTAGGATAATTAACAGAAACATTAACCCATAACACGGGTTCCCCATCAAGAAACTTTTTAAACCGTAAAAAAAATGAAAACGTTATCAATACTCATACTGTCAGTCATCTTTACAAGCGCAGTTTTTTTGGCGCAAGCCGCTGACAATTCAAGCATCAAAACAGCCAGGGTTACATACATTGCCAACAGTGGTTTTATTGTTAATGTTGGAACCGACAAAGTGATGTTCGACGGTATTTTTCAAAACGGAATGGACAAGTATCTTGAGCCCGATGCTCAAACGGTGGAATTGATGAAAAATGGATTGCATCCTTTTGATGATCTGGATCTCATTTTTGTTTCAAATTTTCATGCCGATCATTTTGATCCCTACGTAGCTACCCAGTTGATGATCCATAACGAATCAGTTAAAATGGTTTGTCCTCAGCAGGTGATTAATAAAATGATGATTTTTACCGCTGATTATGCAAGGATTAAAGACCGTATTATTGAAGCAACACCGGTTGCCAACCTTTACGACCGTATGATCGTGAACGGGTATGAAATTGTTGCCTGCCATATCAAGCACGAAAAAATTGAAAACGATCATGTTGAAAATATGGGCTATTTGGTGAACATCAACGGAGTGAAAATTTTCCATTCAGGCGATTCAAAACCTGAAACTCTTGATGACATCCGCGGACTGAACCTTTCAGAAATGGACATCGACATAGCTTTCCTCAATGACAAATACGGCATTGGCAATGCAGCCAAAAAAACCAATACAATGGTTGATGCTCGTTACAACGTATTGATGCATTTCGAAAAATACATCTCCGATAAAACCATGCAGGCGTTCATTGAGCGTTCAAAGTT
>JAFGVJ010000039.1 GCA_016938055.1 Prolixibacteraceae bacterium | reverse complement strand
ATTGACTAGTATTTACTAAAATATAAGCTGATGGTTCCACCATTGACAAAAATACCCTGATTGAAAGTTTCGTACCCGCTTCCTTTGTAATACGAGCCGTTATAATAGTATTCTGAATGTTGGTACAATTGGTTGAGCATACCTGCCTTGGCTTCGATCACATAGCTTTGCCTGAAAGCGATCAGAGAATCAATTACTTCAAAAGGTATTTCCAGGCCCTGTAGGGCAATAAACGATTCAGAACTGTACTCCCTAACGCCATTGGTGATGGTTTCCCAGCTTTGTTTAATTTTTACAGAAGTGAGTTTCTTGTTGGCCACAAACCCCGATGCATCAAAACTTTGGTTATCGATGTTGTGAATGAAATGAAAACCATTGCTTCCAAATTCATAGTGATCCGATATGCCCCCATAACTTGAAACCGAAAAGTATTTCGATATCAGATCAGTTCCATCAGATATGAAAAGGTTAGGGCATTCGATCGATATGCTGACGGCATCGAAAGGGGCCATAATTTCATCCTTGAAATCTTTTGACCGAACATAAATACCTCCCAGTTCAATCTCAGCAAATATCCCGTATTCGTCCCAGTTAACATTGTAGAATTTGATGGGTCTGACTTCAGTTTCGAAAAAACCGTCTTCACAAGTTACATCCAGAATTTTCTTCCGGTTTTTAACATTGTAAATGCTCACCTTTCCGTTGTACTTCACCTGCCGGGTGTATTCACTGTTGGTTTTGTGGGTAACTTTACCTTTTAGTAGCTTATTATCCTGGTCGTACTCAGTGATTTCAACTTTAAGTTCCGGAATAAAAAGTCGCATCACATTGGCACCAGCTTCCACAATCTGAGGTAAGAGTGCTTGTGCCTGAGAATAGGTGCATGCTTTGTTTATGTATGGGTATCCTGTTCCCCTGAATATTCCCAGGGTGTATTTCAGGTCGCAGCACATCAGCACTTCGTTCCCCGAAATATTTTTGATGTACATGGCATCAATCGGATCGTAATCACATTGATCTAGCGTGGGCGATGCATAGGTTTTTTCGGGATGAATGATGGGAACCACATCACTGCCCGAAATGGTTTGGGTGGTAAAAAAGTTCTGATTGGAATAGTTGGCCAGCGAAGTGGCTATTTCCTGCATGGTACGGGTGTTTTCAAAACTCGATTTCAGGTTTGCATCGAGTTTCCCGTTTTGGTATAGATGGCTGATACCCTCGTTTACGGAGATTTCTTCAAAAATCTCTTCATAAGGGTCGGGGCTTCCCAGTTTATACCCTGTAAAATTTTCGGCTGCATGGGCATCGTCCCTTACGTGGGCCGGACAACCCATATCGGCAATCATGTGCAGTGCTTCACCAAGAGCACGCCAGGCAAAAGCCATCAGCTCATCTTTGTATTCCTGGTTGTTCGCTGCAATGGCTGAAAGCACTGCATCCTTTCCATTTTCCCAATTGTACTCATGATCGGGATGATCGAGTGCCCACTCAAGATGATCGATTTGAGGATTATCGACGATACCCTTTGCATCCATCGCATCGAGGTGGTTGTGCAGGTAACGGTTACCTGCCGGTTCAGTAGGATCGTAAAAATGCCTGAAGCTGGCATAAACTTCGGGTTCATCGGCACTATACCCACCATGTACGATCCAGGCCATGGGATTGATGGACATTTCGGTTTCTTCAATCTCGAACAGGCCTCCGGCATTGATAAAGGTTCCTGGTAAGGTCTTGCTGCCATTCAGAACAAACAAATAGTTCTCGAGTTGTTGCGGTCTGAAGGCTGAGTTGACATAGCGGGTAATAAATCGTTCAACAACCAGAGAATTGATGTTTCGGTGTGAACTTACGTTGCCATAGCCTGTAAACAGATTGCTGATGAGCAGGTAGCTGATGGCTCCCAAAAGCATGAATTTGAGGTTTTTCATGGCTCAATATCTTAGGAGTTTCCATTTTCCGTCAACATCGAGTGCCATGCTGAAGGTAAATGTAGCATTGCCTATGCTGTATGCATATTCGGCATAATTGGCCGAAGCTGATACTAATTTGGCCCGCCGCATGGCTTTCCCAATTTCCTCCAATTCTTCTGAGGAATAGTATTCGTTGGTAAGTTCCCTGTGTTCAAGACTCTCGTCCCATGAGAGTGCGTCAATGGAGCTTTGCTCGGCATCTTTAAATGCTTCTTCAAAATCGTTTACTGCACGATCAATAGCTTTGTAATCGATTTTTGCATTTTCCTGTGGATTGATGCTGTTTTTCAGAAAGTCATCGTCGTGAATGCATTGAGTCAGTGACTGAAAAGCCATCATCAGCAATGCGCCCGATACAAAATAAAAGAGTGGTCGGATGAATGCTTGCATGGTTGTGATTTTTTTGAGAAGTTATGAAGGTTCCCGACCGAAATCAAGTACCTTTTAAGCTATTTTATTGGTTTCGTTATTTTCAAGTATACTACATGATTTGTGTGATCCAGGGGTATGATGCCCCTGAAACTTCTATCTGGCCGATTGTTTTTGTCAAAAAGTTGCAGGTAATTGTTGGCCCCCACATCCAACAGGATGGCAAAGGAAATCATCATTTTTTGCTGGTTGAAAGTATTGGCAAGGCCATAAACTGCATTTGGCAAGTAATCGGGATGTTCATGATTCAGCAATATCCAAAATTGGTCATTGTTGACAGGAGATGAAACTTTACAAAGAAGACGAAATTCTCGCAAGCGATAGGCTGCTGTCCGGACATCAATCAACATTTGGTTGTTGAAAATGAGCAGGGGCAATTGAAAAGCAGTGCTTTCACTCTCGTCAGGAATAAAATGAAAATCAGGGAGGGTACGGACGGTCTGGTTTTCTATCAGTGGAGCAGGGGTAGTAATGATTTCACCGGTAATCAGATTGGCAACACGAACCGTTTCATTATCAATTATTACCAAAGCGTCCCAGTGGGGATTAAATTTGGGGTTAAGCACTTGTTTGTGATGGCTGAAGAAACCTTCGGGCAAGCCACTTGATTGGTAGAAGCTTGCAGAGAACAAGGCCAGCAGTTGCTCCTTTTGCATCAGTTGATTGATAAAAAATGACATTGAATCGCAGCTCAAAATTGTTCCTGTGCTAACATAGCGATCATTGGCCCAGAGCAACTTGCCGATGATGGTGTTCCTGTCGTTATACAACAAAGCTGTACCGCTTGGTTTTGAAAAGTCAAGCTCAAAATAATATTCATTGGCTTTGAATAACGATCCATCGCTTTCCCCTTTTCGAAGCTTGTTCCAAAGTTTTATGATTTGGTCTTTTATGCTTAAGTACACACGCTGAAAAGCATATGGCGCCAGGCCATGGCTTGTTGCATTCATGAATTTTCTATACAAGCTCATTGGCTCAGCTTGCTTGCTAAACAGGTATAGACTATCATCAATGATCAGCTTGGCATCGCTAAAATTGATTTCTGTTTGCAAAGTAGGTGCAGAATGAATTTCCTGTTGTGATCCGTATTTTATCATGGAAACGAACAACAGGATTATGCATAGAAAAATAAGCAAAAGAAGGTAAAACTTTTTCACTTTTCTGTGTGTGATTCATTCAATCAAATTTAGTGCTTCTCTTTTTAATATCTGTTGTTGCTATATTAAAATACCATGCTTAAAAATTGCTTTACAAAGTTTTTTTGACCATTCATAAGAGAAATCTGTCCATTCACATATTTTTTTTGATTTTATGATTACAATTCCGTTAATTTCCTCTGAATTTTAAAAACCATTTCATGAACCCTAATATTAATCACCCCATGGATCTCGATCATCCTTCAAAACATCAAACATCTATATTCATGAAATGGGTTTATGCCCTGGTTTTATTTGGTTCGGCCACTTTAATTTTTTTATTGTTCGAGAACCTGGTAACGGTCAACATCTATTTTGTATACATATGGCTGGGATTGGTGCTGGGTTTAGGCATAGTTCTGGTGCTTCACCTGGTACTTCGGAACTGATTTTAAAACTTTCTCAGAAGTCAATTTTTTTTCCTGCACTTTGCTTTCTACCTGCGAACTTCATTTTAACTTTTTTCCTACCTTGCGTAAAAAATACGCATCTGTTTTCATAGGTTCACTATTAATGCAGCATTTGGCCCCGATGGTTTTAGTTTTTCGCTTGTTTTTCGTGTATAAACCAGACAGGCATGAAAAAAATGCCCCCCTTATGAAATAGATGGTTTGGTATCATTGCATCAGCTTTTTGGTAATTGCAATCAAACAATAGAATCAACTTTAACAAACCTTCTTATGAGCACTTCAAACCACCAACTTTCCCTGAAAGAAAAAATCAGCTATGGTTTTGGCGACCTGGCTTCTGTGTTGTACTGGCAAACCTTTATGTTGTACTTCACCTATTTTTACACCGATGTTTTTATCATTCCGGCTTCGGTTGCAGCCACCATGTTCCTGGTTAGTCGTATTTGGGACGGCGTAAACGATCCGCTGATGGGCATCATCGCCGACAGGACCAAAACCCGTTGGGGCAAATTCCGCCCTTATTTGCTTTGGATGTGTGTACCTTTTGCCATAGCAGGAGTACTGGCTTTTACTACCCCAAATTTTGATCTCTCTGGTAAAATCATTTGGGCCTATGCCACCTTTATCCTGATCATGATGCTGTATACGGCCATCAACATTCCTTATACCGCTTTGATGGGGGTCATCTCGCCAAGTTCCATCGAACGGACTTCGGTTTCGTCCATCAAATTTTTGTTTGCCTTTGCTGCGGGGATCATCGTTTCAGCCACCCTGTTGCCCATGACCCAGGTGCTGGGTGGAGGCAACGAACAAAAAGGCTGGCAAATGTCCTTCGTGGTGTATGGGATCATGGCGATTCTCTTTTTCCTGATTGCTTTCAAAGGAACTCGTGAACGGGTTTTGCCTCCCAGCACTCAGAAACCCAACATTGGAAAAGATCTGAAAGAACTGGTAACCAACAAACCCTGGCTTATTCTGCTGGCCACCACCATCACCTTCATCCTTTTTGTGGCCATCCGCAGCAGTGTTACCGTCCATTATTTCAAGTATGTGATTGGCAATCAGGAATTAACTTTGCCTTTCATGGGGACAAAATCTTATGATTTTGTGGCCCTCACCTCAGCTTACAACACCATTGGGCAGATTTCTTCCCTGCTGGGTGTTCTGGTGGTAACCAGCATCGCCCGTAAATTGGGGAAGAAACGTACCTTTCTGCTCTATTTCATTGTTGCCATTTTCAGTACCGCTATTTTATACGTGTTAACTGCTAAACAATTGGGTTTGATCTTCTTTTTCCAGATTACCGGTTCCTTTACCGGTGGTCCCCTGAGCGTTTTGTTATGGGCCATGTATGCCGATACAGCCGATTACGCCGAATGGAAAAAAGGCCGTCGTGCTACCGGACTGATTTTCTCAGCCTCTACCATGTCGCAGAAATTTGGCTGGGCCTTTGGTGCATTTGTGGCATTGAACCTGATGTCTCAAGTAGGTTTTCAACCCAACGAAGCCCAAAATCCCGAGAGCCTGCGTGGTTTGTTGCTGCTGTTTAGCCTGATCCCTGCCGCCATGGGCATCGTATCGGTACTCATCTCGCTTGCTTATCCCTTGAATGACAAACGAGTGGCCACTATTGAGGCCGAATTGGTGGATCGCAGAAAACTGGATGATGAAAATCGTTAAACAAAAAGATATCAAAAGAATATGAGTAAGACCATTCTTGGAAAAACACTTTCCCACATTCCCTGGGAAGCAAAACCTGCCGGATCAGATGAAGTGATGTGGCGATTCAGCGCCAATCCCATCATCGGATGGAATCCCATCCCCAAAGCAGCCCGGGTGTACAACAGTGCCATTGCACCTTTTGGTGATGCTTTTGCCGGGGTATTCCGCGGTGATCAGAAAAATGGCCGCGCCACCCTGTTTTCAGGCCGCAGCAAAGATGGCATCCACATTGAGCTGGATCCGGATCCCATTCAGTGGGTGGATGAAAGCGGACAGCCCAATCCTATCAGCTATGCCTATGATCCCCGCGTGGTGGAAATCGAAGGCGACTACTTCATTACCTGGTGCGACGACATGCGTGGCCCTTCTATCGGCTTGGGCCGAACAAAAGATTTCAAAACCTTTGTGCGCATGCCCAACCCGCTGATGCCCTACAACCGAAACGGGGTGTTGTTTCCACGGAAAATCAACGGGAAATACATGCTGCTGAGCCGTCCAAGCGATACCGGGCATACCCCTTTTGGAAATATCTACGTAAGTGAAAGCCCCGACATGATCCACTGGGGAAACCATAAATTGGTAATGACCAACGGCGGGCAGGGCTGGTGGCAGGGTACCAAGGTGGGTGCCGGTCCGGTTCCCATTGAAACCACCGAAGGTTGGCTGTTGTTTTACCACGGCGTTTCGGGCACCTGCAACGGCTTTGTGTACAGCATTGGTGCAGTATTGCTCGATATTGACAATCCTTCGAAAGTGTTGTACCGAACCCGCGATTACCTGCTCACGCCCGAGAAAGATTATGAAACCACAGGCTTCGTGCCCAACGTGGCCTTCCCCTGTGCCAACCTTTACGATGCCGAAACCGGCCGCATCGCCATTTATTATGGTGCTGCCGATACCTATACGGCCATTGCTTTTTGCCAGGTGGATGAACTGATAAGTTATATTAAAGCTAATTCGGAAGTATTTTAGAAAAGGAAAAAGTCAATAGTCATTGAGTCATTAGTGTTGCTATTGACTCAATGACTATTTCCTAATGACTTTTTTCCAATGACTTAATGACTACAACATGCAATACGGACATTTCGACGACCAGAAAAAAGAATACGTGGTAGACCGCCCCGATACACCCAAATCGTGGAGCAACTACCTGGGCTCAACCGAGTATGGGGCCATCATTACCAACAACGCCGGGGGCTACAGCTTTTACAAATCGGCAGCCCAGGGCCGTTTTATGCGGCTGCGTTTCAACGCCATTCCCCTGGACCAGCCCGGACGGTATTTTTATGTGCACGACCGTGATAAAAAAGACTACTGGTCGGCCTCGTGGCAGCCTGTTGGGAAGTCGCTTGAACAATACAAGAGTGTGTGCCGCCATGGTTCGGCCTATACCATCATCGAATCGGAGTATGATCAGATCAAAACCGAAACCACCTATTTTGTGCCGCTGGGAAAATCCTATGAAATCTGGATGTTGAAAATCACCAACCACGACAAAGTCAAGCGGAATTTGCGTCTCTACACCTTTGTGGAATATGCCAACAACTGGCACCAGATGCAGGATTTTTTCAACCTTCAATACACTCAATACATTCTGCGTATGCAGGTGGTGGACAACATTATTGACCACGGCATCAACGTGCAGTTGCCCGACGACAGCGGTGATTTTCAAAACCACGACGGCAACCGGCATACCTTTCTGGGAGTGATTGGCGGTAAGATAAGCGGTTTCGATACCGATCGCGATGCTTTCCTGGGACCCTACCGTGCCTACCACAATCCGTTGGTGGTTGAACGTGGTGAATGTACCAACTCGCTGGCCTATGGCGACAACGGATGTGGTGTTTTGCAAATTGATGTAACGCTTGACCCGGGTGAATCGCAGGAGTTGGCCGTGATCATGGGCATTGGCAAAGCCGAAAAGGAAGGTAAAGCAGCATTGGCCGAGTTCAATTCCATGGATAAAATCGAAAGGGCCTATGCTGAACTACTAGAAAGCTGGCACAGCAAAATAGAAGGGCTATGGGTGGAAACCCCCGATGCCGAGTTCAACAGCATGACCAACATGTGGAGCCCCTTCAACTGTTTGATGACCTTTGCCTGGTCGCGTGCCGCCAGCCTGGTGTACAGCGGCGAGCGCGACGGTCTGGGCTACCGCGACACCGTGCAGGATATGCTGGGCGTGTTGCACACCATTCCCGAAGAAGCCGGTCAGAGACTGGAGCTGATGCTTACCGGTCAAGTATCGACCGGTGGCGCCATGCCCGTGGTAAAACCCTTTGCCCACCAGCCCGGAAAGGAAAAAGCGCCCGACGAGAAAGATTACCGCTCGGATGACTGCATGTGGCTGTTCAACGCGGTGCCTGCCTATGTGAAAGAAACAGGCGACATCAGTTTTTATCACAAGGTACTGCCTTATGCCGATCAGGGTGAAGCTACTGTGCTGGGACATTTGCGTCGGGCCATTGAGTTCAACCTTGAGCGGAGCGGAAAGCATGGTTTGCCCTGTGGGCTGCTGGCAGACTGGAACGATTGTTTGGAACTGGGGCACGACGGTGAAACCGTTTTCGTGGCCATGCAGCTGAGGTATGCACTCAAAACATACATAGAAATCAACGAACGGTTTGGAACAAAAGCGGAAATTGCCTGGGCAGAAAATCACCTCAAGACCCTCGATGCCAACATCGACCAACATTGCTGGGACGGGGAATGGTATGTACGCGCTTTCCGTTTCGATGGTACGGTTTATGGATCAAAATCGAGCGACGAAGGAAATTATTGGCTCAACCCGCAAACCTGGAGCGTGATCAGTGGCCATGCCTCACCCGAAAAAGCCGGGAGTGCCCTGCAAACAGTTCGTGATCACCTGGCTACCGATTGCGGGGTCATGGTTTGTGCTCCGCCGTACATTAAAACCGATCATAAAATTGTAAAAGCGCCTTTGTTCAACCCGGGAATGAAGGAAAATGCCTCTATTTTTTCGCACACCCAGGGCTGGGCAGTGATTGCTGAAACCATGCTGGGGAATGGCAATCGGGCCTACCAATACCTGCGTGCTTTTATGCCGGCGGCCTACAATACCAAAGCCGAAGTTCGGCAAATTGAACCATACGTGAACTGCCAGTTTACACACAGCACTTACAGTCCAAGGTTTGGCGCCTCGCGCCTGCCCTGGCTTACCGGCGCTGCTACCTGGGGCTATTATTCGGCAGCAACCTACATCCTGGGCATTCAGCCCGAATATGATGGTTTAAAGATTGAGCCCTGCATTCCATCCGATTGGAAAAGCTTCAAAGCAAGCCGGAGGTTCCGTGGCAAGTTTTTCAACATTGAGGTGAAGAATGAAAACGGATCGCAAAAAGGCGTGGCGAAGGTTTTGGTGAATGGAACTGAAATTGAGGGTAATTTGATTCCTTTAGACATTATGAAAGCTCATAATGAAATAGTGGTGATGATGAAATAAGGCATAGGGAACCCTTCTCTATCGATTGATGGTTCCTTAAGCAACCTTTTTGGGTGTACAGACATCTGGTTTTCAATAGCTAACTTAAACATTATGAAAAAAATAATTAGTGCCTTCATTCTTACAATGCTATTTGCAACAAGCTGCCAGAAAGATCAGGAAACAGCCAGACCCGATTGGCTGAATGCAAAAATTGATGAATTGATTAGTGATGATCAGTGTAGCATTTCAACTGTCACCGTTTACGATTTTGAAGGGGAAGAATACTACAACATCTATTGCGGTGTGTGGTCCTGTATGTTTTGTCAGCTGTATGATGCTGAAGGCAAAGCCGTTAATTGGGATTCTGAAGCCTTTCAAAAATTTCATGAAACAAGTAAAGTAATTGACGAGTTTCCTGCATGTGAGGAATGATCAGACATTGGAAAAAATAGTTTCCCCTCGTTTTTTTAGTATTGAGCAACCATTATCGGGTCAATTCCCTGAACAGGTTTTCAACACTTTTTTGTTTCTCCGATAAGGTGAGCAAGGTAAGTTGCTGCTCAACGGCAAAACGAAACAATTTGGGTCTGATGTCATCGGTATCTGAAGCGGTGAGGTGAAATTCACCAGGTGTTTTTTCTTCCACATTGCTTACAAATGACAAGCCGGCGAGTTGAGCTTGCGATAAAGGTTCCTTGACCATGAAAACCACTTCTTGCCCCGAACTTTCGGACAATTGCTTGATGGACTGTGGTGTGCCGTCGGCCACCAACAGGCCCTTGTTGATGATGATGATGCGGTTGCAAATGGCTTCCACCTCCTGCATAATGTGGGTGGAAAGTATCACCGTTTTGTTCTTGCTGATGGCTACTATCAACCTTCTGATTTCGTCGAGCTGGTTGGGATCCAGACCAGTAGTTGGTTCATCGAGGATCAGTACGTCGGGTTGATGGATCAGTGCCTGGGCCAAACCAACCCTTTGGCGGTATCCCTTTGACAAAGCACCAATCTTTTTTGAAATCTCGGGACTCAATCCGGTCATTTCTACCACTTCGCCGATGCGCTGTGCCGTTTTTTTCAGCTTGTAAAAACCTGCCACCATGGCCAGGTATTCCCTGACATACATCTCGGGATACAGTGGATTGTTCTCGGGAAGGTAACCAATGTGTGCCCTGAAATCTGTGCGATCGGGGTGTACTGCCAGCCCGGCCACACTAGCCAGCCCTGATGTAGCCGGCAGAAAACCGGTGAGGATTTTCATCAAAGTAGATTTACCGGCACCATTGGGCCCCAAAAAGCCAACAATCTCGCCGGTTTTCACTTCAAAGCTAACATTGTTCAGGGCTATTTGCTGACCGTATTTCTTCGTAATATTTTCAACTTGAATGGACATGGGGCAAAGGTAATCAATATTCACTTTTCATCTGGCAGTGAGCTATTACAACCCGGGTTCTTTTAGCAAGAAATTTCTTCAGGTATTTATTTGCTAACATTCAATTCATTTTGGAAAAACCAGTTTACACTGAGGGCAAGCTAACGAAAGGTTTTTCAAAGAATTTCTTGAGACAAACTTAATATTTAATTCATTCACATTGATAACTTTAACAATGTTTAAAATGAATGAATGGAACCACGAAAGCTTGAAATTTCTGTCATTTCCGATGTGCATTTGGCCACACATGCCAGCAAAGCAAAACTGGTACTGAAGTACCTCAAATCAATTCACCCCGACACCTTAATCCTGAACGGCGATATCATTGACAGTTGGCGATTCAGCCGATCCTACTTTCCCAAACCTCATTTAAAAGTGATCAGACATGTCATTAAGTTGATGGAAAAAGGAACGAAAGTAATTTACATCTCGGGTAATCATGATGAATTTCTTCGAAAATTCAGTGAAGTAGAATTGGGAAATTTGAAAATCTGCAATCAAATTATCCTTGAGTTAAATGGGGTAAGAACATGGATTTTTCATGGCGATATTTTTGATTACATGATACACCAGGCTAAATGGCTGGCAAAAATTGGAGCAGCCTTAAAAGGATTATTGACAATGATCAATGAGTTCCTGAATGTCATTGCAAGAATGTTTGGATGGAAAGAACTGTTCATTTATAAAACGATTAAATCAGGTTTGATCAGAGATCGATCGCTTTACACCTCGTTTGAAAAGGCCGTTTGCGAGGCTGCTCGGAAAAGGGATTGTCAAACAGTGATTTGCGGCCACACGCATGTGCCAAAAGATACAATCATGACAACCGAATCGGGGAGGATCCGTTACCTCAATTGTGGCGATTGGGTGGAACATTTTACAGCGGCTGAATACATGAACGGGGAATGGGTTCTTCACCAACATTCTGATACCGATGAAGATCTGTCTGTTGATGAGTTTGAAATCCTTAATGATCAGCAAGTTTTGCAATCAATGTACAAAGAATTGGTGATGT
>JAFGVJ010000239.1 GCA_016938055.1 Prolixibacteraceae bacterium | reverse complement strand
TGAGGATGTGCATGGCACGAAATGCAATATTCCGAAGTTGAAGTTTTCTTTCCGGTAAAATCAACTAACAATAAGAAAAGAATACCCAAAACAAAACTAAGGGCATAAAAAACAATTGGTTTTGGTTTTTTCACAGGTACTAGCTTAACAGCGTTTGAAAGTGTATAAATTTAAAGCTTTCAATGGATTATTACCAATGCTTAAAAGTGTTTTAAAATAGGCCAAAGTCATCCAACACAGGTACAATAGTTTCATCAAAAAATCCTATAGATTATTCAATTTAAAAAATGATGCTCACTGATGAGCTTTTTATGGCCATTCTCCCAAAATTCGGCAAGGGGAACACTTGTCACAACCAATTGTGTGTAAGCAAAAAAAGCACCCCTAAGGGTGCTCTTTTCTCGATTATGAATAAAATTCAACTATGCATTTTCCAATTTCAAAGTTTCAGTAACACGGTCGCATACTTCGGTAGGGCCAAAATACTGAATAGGACCAGGGTAAACAAAGTCGGTTTTTACAGCCCATTCATCGCGCTTCGAAGCAAAAAATTTAAATGGTTTGCCATCCAGTTCAACCAGCGCTTTTTGAATCACCGGTTTCATGTGACCGTGACGGCGTTCCATGTTCATCATCATGGTAATGGGTACACCACCGGCAATCCATTCATCGGCAGGAGCAGTGGTATTACGAACCGATGACATGTAACCTGTTTTACCATTGGAAACCAGGGCAGCAGCATTGTAACCCAATGAATAACAATAATCTGCATCGAAATTTGACGGAGCAGCGCAACGACCTTCATATCCAAAGAAGTGGTTCAAAGCGGCAAATTTTCCATTGAATTTCTTTTCCAGTTTCCGCTCAGTCAATTCGGCTTCCACCATTTCGATGAGCAATTTTTCAGTTTCAATTTTCGATACCTGAACGTTGCCGTGTGGATCACGGTCGAGGGTCAACTGGCTGGCAATTCCGTCGGGCAACGAACGGAATACCACTGATGAAGCCGGACTGAGTTTCTCAGCAACCCAGTCGACACGGTGTGATTTTTTTACATGTGAAAAAGCCTGAGCGGTATGTGTACCTTCAGCCAGCAGTTCATTCAGTTCCGAAATCAAAATTTTCATTTCAGGAATGAATTCAATCACCCCTTCGGGGATCAGGGCTACTCCAAAATTTTCACCATTTTCAGCCCGCTTGCTAACCACATCGGCAATGTATTCAACGATTTCACTGAGCGTTTGCTTTTTCGCAGCCACTTCTTCCGAAATAAGGCAAACATTGGGCTGGGTTTGCAAAGCACATTCCAAAGCAATGTGCGAAGCTGAACGCCCCATCAGCTTGATAAAATGCCAGTATTTTTTGGCGGAGTTGGCATCACGCATGATGTTACCGATCAATTCGGCATACACCTTGCAAGCAGTATCGAAACCAAATGACGACTCAATCATTTCATTTTTCAAGTCACCATCAATGGTTTTCGGACAACCCACTACCTGCACTCCTGCATTGATCCTTTTATAATATTCGGCCAAAACACAGGCATTGGTATTTGAATCATCACCACCAATAATTACTACGGCATTAATTCCTAACTTGATACAATTAACCAGGCCGGTATCGAACTGGCTTTCCTCTTCGAGCTTGGTACGACCCGAACCAATGATGTCAAAACCACCGGTGTTACGGTATTCATCAATAATATCGGCAGTCAGCTCCATGTACTTGTTGTCGACAAAACCACCTGGTCCTCCCAAAAATCCATACAATTTGTTTGCCGGGTTCAGCTTTTTCAAACCATCGAAAATCCCTGAAATCACGTTGTGCCCACCGGGAGCCTGTCCGCCAGATAAGATTACGCCAACATTCATCACCGGCAATGGAACGATCTCGTCCGAAGGTTCAAAAGTGATCAATGGTAAACCGTATGTGTTTGGAAAAAGTTTCTGAATATCTTCTTGATCGGCAATCGATTGTGTTGCTTTGCCTTCTGAAATCTTTACGTTCGATTTCAATGCCTTGGGAAGTTTAGGCTGGTATTTTGCCCTTTCTTTTTGTAATGCGCTAATAGCCATCTTTATCAGTTTATTGAATGAATGAATAATTTTCAAAAACGGAATTAAAAATAATGGATTCCACCGGGAACACCTATTCAGCAAAAAATAGAAATTACATTCAAACCACTAGTTTAGCAGGGATTTGAGGGCGTTATTCAATATTTTGAAAAAATGAAAATTTAATTATTTGTTAGCATTTCTTAACTGGTAAAGAAGTCGAATACATTCCCGATGGTTGAAGTAGTGCCTTTATAGAATTCAGTATATCCGCATTTCTTGCAGGAAACGGTCACAAATTTTTTGTTTTGAACATCGAAGATTTTTGCCAGCGGGCCACCTGTGGCCCGCATCTGGTCCACTTCGTAGGTGGTATTGGCACATTTAGGACAGTTAAACTGATGTGAATTCATGGTTTTGATTTTACAGGTTAAAAAAACAATGCCGGAATCACGCTGTAACGTGGTTCCGGCAATGGATACAAACTGTTTAGTTCATGATCATCTCAACAGGCCCGGTTGATTTGCTCCGGACTACCCGGTATGATCGGGCAAAGTTCATAATATTGTCGATACAATAATCCGGCACCTTGTTCATTGGGCTGTTTAGCCTCGTTTCCCTGCGCGGGTCTATCGGTTCCTGATTTGGATTAGTGGTATGAACAATAAATTTTAAGGTAGAATTTTTCATCATAGGCTATACGTTTTTAACAATCAATCATTCAATAAACGCAGCCTGAAAAAGATTATTATCCTATCCTAAAAAAAAAATTATACTTTGGTCAGAATCAGCCCTTTTTCCGAAATAATTTTTCGCAAATTAATCAAGGCGTATCGCATACGCCCCAGAGCCGTATTGATACTAACACCTGTTTGTTCTGCAATCTCTTTGAAGCTTAGTCCCAGATAATGACGCATAATAACCACCTGCTTTTGATCATCAGGTAATTCTTCGACCAAGTCACGGACTTCACTCAGGATTTGTTCATTGATCATCAGATCTTCAATGGTTTCTTCCGAAAACCGGGTTGAATTGAACAAATCAAAAGCAGCACCATCGTTCGAAAAGGTATTCATGTTTTTCTCCCGACGGTAATGGTCAATGATCAGATTATGGGCAATACGCATCACCCACGAAATGAATTTACCATTGTCGGTATACTTGCCCGTGTTGAGCGACCGCACTACCTTGATGAATGTATCCTGAAAAATATCTTCAGCCAGATGATGGCTTTTAACCGTAATCAAAATATACGTGAAGACCTTGTCTTTGTACCGATTAATGAGGAATTCGAGTGAAGGAAAATCACCATTCAAATACAATTGAACCAACTCATTATCGCTCAGATTTTTTCTGTCGATCATTACCTTTTGTTTAGAAGTTAATTAAGGTAGAGTTGTTTCTATAAGTATCTCCTATCGATTTAAATGGTGAAACAAAATGTTAACTTTGCCAAAAATAGTTATTTTTCATAAACAAGCAAACAGTTCACTGTTAAATGTCAGACAAAATACAATCTTCCAATTTCATTCACATCAAGGGAGCCAGGCTTCACAATCTGAAAAACATTGAATTAAAAATCCCCCGTAATCAGTTGGTGGTCATTACCGGTGTGTCGGGTTCAGGGAAATCAACCCTGGCTTTCGATACGCTTTATGCCGAAGGACAGCGCCGTTATGTTGAAAGCCTTTCGTCCTATGCGCGGCAATTTTTGGGTCGAATCAACAAGCCCGAAGTCGATTTCATCAAGGGAATTCCGCCTGCCATAGCCATTGAGCAAAAGGTAAATACCCGGAATCCACGATCAACAGTTGGAACATCCACCGAGATTTACGATTATCTCAAACTGCTTTTTGCACGTGTGGGCCGAACCATATCACC
>JAFGVJ010000238.1 GCA_016938055.1 Prolixibacteraceae bacterium | reverse complement strand
TTTTTACTTCTTAACCGATGAGCAGGGACATCCTAAATTAAGTAACCGGGAAGGTGTGTCTTATGAGATTTACACTGAGAAAAGCAGGTAAAGAGCCATTCGTTTGAAGCTTATAGCTTTGATCTTTTGGCTCAATTGAGTCTGCCCGGGCTGAAAGTTTTGCATACAGCAAAATAATCAGTGAAATCGGGATTCTTTTAACAAAGGTTTTTTTATTTTTATACTACCATTTTAGTCTGATATCTATCACAAGAAAATTTACCCTCTGTTCGAATGAAAAAAGTAAGTTATTTTTCAGTTATTTGTTTACTGCTTTTTTTCTCCATAAAATACAGACATGTTGCTTCTGGACAAACACTTCCGAAAGCATTGGCGGACAGTTTACAACAGCTGATTGATACTACAGCCAACGATTCATTACGGGGCAGAGCACTAAACAAGCTTTCATTTCATTATATTTTCAACGATGCAGCTAAAGCTCTTCCGCTAATTGATCGTGGTTTGCAGGAAGCCCGGCAGCATGATTTGCTTTTTGGGGAAAGTGAACTGCTTAATACCAAGGCAATTTATTTTGATCTTGCAGGTAATAAAGATTCTGCAGCCCATTATTTTGAGCAGTCGCTTGAATTGAGCCAAAGGCATGGTTTTACCAATGTTGAAGTACTAACCCGAAACGCAATGGGGCTCATGTTTTGGAAAACCGGCCAGTTTGAAGAAGCCCTTTCTAATTTTTTCAGCGCACTCGAAATTAACGAAACACAATTTCCTGATCAGCGGGAAAGCCAGGCCAATTACCTCAGCAACATTGGTCTTATCTATCAGGAACTGGAACAGTATAATAAGGCAATTGCCTACCATCAGCAGGCTTTGTTTATTCGCGAAGAACTTCAACTGTTAAATGGGATGGCCATTTCTTATGCCAATCTGGGAGTGTGTGAAATAAAATTATCGCATTACGATAGGGCTGAAAACTTTTACACCCTGGCCATCGAAAACGCTGAAGCAGCCGGCAACATGCATATGTATTTTTCGCTACATGATAATTTAGGTAATCTATACAACTTAACAGAAAGAACGACCATGGCCATTTCGGCTTATCGCAAATCCCTCGAGCGGCCTGCATCGCTGGTTCCCAACCCAAAAAGCAAGTTAAGTGCTTATACCAATCTGGCATCACTACACAATAAGCTGGCAAAACCAGATACAGCCCTTGTCTATGCCAACAAAGGCCTCGATGTGCTAAATGCCTTTCCACAATTGCGCAACTTTGCTGATGGCTTATACTTTGCCTTGGCCGAAAGCAACTACATGCTCGGAAATATATCAGCCGGAAATAAAGGCATGAAGGAATACAAAAGTATTTTAGACAGTGTTTTCTCCGATAAAAATGCATTGGCCCTTGCTGAAATGGAGAAAAAATATGAATCGGCACAAAAGGACAAATCAATTTTAGAACAACAACAAATTATCCAGCAAAAAGAGTTGGCAATGCAAAGGATGGTTCTTGGAGCATTGCTGCTTCTAGTGTTCATACTTTTTGCTGCCGGTTTCTTCTATTTTCAGTTTAAACGTAAAGAGGCAGCAGCTAAGCAGGCAACCCTCGAATTGCATCTGGCTGAGCAAAAAGAACTTGCCCGGATACAAAGCGAACGGCTTCGTATTTCACGGGAATTGCACGACAATATTGGTTCTTACCTCACTTTGATGAGTGCTTCACTTGAACAGCTTTACCTGAACGATGAAAACGTTCAGCTGAAAATTGAAAGACTGAAAGATCATCTGAAAATGAGTTTAAGAGAGCTTCGAAGTACGGTTTGGTTGCTGAAACGACAGGCTGTTTCGGTCGATGAAATTTCCATCCGATTGCGCGATTTCTTTAAACCGCTTCATCAAAACGGAACTAATATTGAGATTTGCACCGAAGGAAATACCGACTGTCTTTTGTCGGAAATTCAAACTACCCATTTGTTTCGCGTAGTTCAGGAGGCGGTTAATAACGCCTATAAATATGCAGAATGCAGGCAGATAAGGGTACAGATAATTATTAAGATTAACAATGAGATGTGTGTATTGGTATCCGACGATGGGAAAGGTTTCGATCAAAAACAGGTAAAAGCAGGCAATGGTTTCTTGAACATGGAAGCCCGAATGAAAGAATTAAATGGTAGTTTGAAAATTATATCCTGTCCCGGATATGGTACTGAAGTGGAGGGGTGTTTTAATTTGCAGTGTTGACGGCTTTCTCAATCAACGATTAGCTATTGGACTGATGTCTGTTGTTGTTGATAAGCCAAAATACGAATATTTACTTATTGAAACAGTTTTTACATCAAGCTATTTTTGATGAACAGATTTATGACCATGCCCATTAATATTGCCATAGCCGAAGACAACAGCATGGCCCTTATGGCTTTGCAGAAGCGAATGAATGAAACTCCCGAACTGGCAATCAGATTGGTTGCCCGAAATGGGAAGGAATTACTCGATAAGTTACAACAATATCACAATATCGACCTGATATTGATGGACATTGAGATGCCTCTTATGAATGGTGTTGAAGCAACGCTGGAAGTAAAAAAGCGATATCCTCAGATCAAGGTGATCATACTTACCATGTTCGATGACGATGAAATCCTGTTTAACGCCATAATGGCAGGCGCTTCGGGTTATTTACTTAAGGAAGACGACGCCATGCAAATTCACCGATGTATTGCCGATACCCTGGCAGGCGGTGCTGCAATGAGTCCTTCCATAGCCATGAAAACACTCAGGCTCGTCAGGCAACCGCTAAGCAATCAGATTGAATATAACGATTTTGGCTTAACTGAGCGCGAGCGGGAATTAATGAATCAGTTGAAAAATGGCCTTACCTACGAAGAAATTGCCGCCAATTTGCATATCAGTTACCACACAGTACGAAAACACATCGAAAACATCTACCGAAAGCTTCAGGTGAACAACAAGCTCGAGGCAGTTCGAAAAGCTTCCGACAATCGCTTGATGTAATATGCTGCATGCTGAGATTTCAACCTGAGATATAAGAAGACAAAAATATCCGAATACGAAGAATTGCGTATTGAAGGGGCTTGTTGACTGTTCTACCTTTGAAATCAAAAACGATGATGATGAGAACAGTACTTCCTTTTTTGAGTTTATTCTTATTCTTAACAGCAGGTGCAAGTGCACAGGATCCGGTTTTCGCCCGCGTAGGTGACAGAAAAATCGAAGGCTACAAAGCCTTAAAGAATCTGGACGATGTAAGTATTATCCAAGCAACGATCATGTTTCAGAATGCAAGCAAGCGGACACTTTATGTGACCGAACGGAATGCGTTGGGTAAAGTTTTGGGCAATTATGCAGGTTCAAAATCGGGTGGAAATGCAGCTTCGGCCGATCTCACTGCCTACCTGGTATTTTCGGATGGCGAGCCTTCCGACGCTGATTATCAAAAAGCGAGTGATGCTTTCTATATTTATCTGAATGAGCAACTCCTAAATGCAGGCATTAACACTACCACCTGGTACGAATTCGCACAATCGAAGTACTATGCAGGTTTAAAAGGTGAAAAAGAGGATGATCAACTTGCAGCAGAATTAAGCAAGAAGGGCAATGCCTGGAAAATATATTCTGCCAACGAGGGGCCCAGGACCATTCGTTACAATCCAATCAACCACAATTACAATGTTCCGGCGGTGCGTGGAACAATTCAACTGGCTAATTATGGCAAA
>JAFGVJ010000237.1 GCA_016938055.1 Prolixibacteraceae bacterium | reverse complement strand
CGGTTACCATGAATTCGAACAAGAACATCACGGCGAATTTCACAGCAATACCTCCAAGTACTTACACGCTTGATGTAACTGCAATCAATGGTAGTGTGACTAAGAATCCAAATAGCTCAAGCTATGCCGCCGGCGCTTCTGTTCAGTTAACTGCCTCACCCAACACCGGCTATGAATTTACTTCATGGAGTGGTGATGCCACAGGCAACAACAATCCATTGACGGTTATCATGAATGGAGACAAAGAGATCACCGCAAACTTCTCGATCATTACTTATACACTCACTGTGATTGCAGAGAATGGCGTTGTTGTGAAGAATCCAGAACAACTGGAATACAACTATGGTGTGAATGTAGAGCTTAGTGCAACTGCCAACTCAGGGTACACCTTTGACTCATGGAGTGGTGATGCTAGCGGTTCTACCAATCCAATCACTGTGCTAATGGATGACAATAAAACCATCACTGCCAACTTCATCGCGATGGCACCTTCCGGACCAGCGGGTGTGGAACTTGGATCAGCCGGTGACTTTGCCATTCTTGCAGGCTCAGGTATCTCGAATACTGGTGTGACAACCATGATCAACGGCGATGTGGGTTCGTTCCCAACAGCTACCATCAATGGTTTGCTTCCGGGAAACGTTAATGGTACGCTCTACACTGTTGCCGATCCTATTGTGGGTCAGGCAAAAGAAGACCTGACCACAGCCTATAACGATGCGCAATCAAGGTCATTGGATGCTATCTCGTTACCCGGTCAAATTGGTGGACTTACCCTGGCTCCCGGCCTCTACGTAAATTCAACTACCAGTGGAATTTCAGGCACCGGACCACAAGGTATTCTTACACTCGATGCAGGTGGCAATCCAAATGCAGTGTGGATATTCAAAGTAGGATCGACCTTTATCACCGATGCAAGTACCAGCGTAGTATTAGCTGGTGGAGCCCAAGCCAAAAACATTTATTGGTCAGTTGGAACTTCAGCAACACTTGGAACAAACTCGGTATTCTATGGCAATATTCTAGCCGATCAGGCAATCACCTTAACAACTGGTGCAGTCCTCAATGGCAGGGCATTAACCCGTGTTGCAGCTGTTACTTTGGATTCAAACACGGTTACAAAACCATAAATCGAAATGTGATAGATTTTTAATAAGATTCACATGGTTGATGCAAATCAACTCAATCATCATCAACCATGTGAATGCTTGTTTTTCAATCAATGATAAAAAGCTAAATAAATAATAAAATGATACGAAATCTACTTACCTTTTCTTTGATGATGCTGATAACAGGATGGTTCATCTCAGCAAAAGCACAAGAAATTGAAAGACCACAGCCAAAAATTTGGCTGGGTGTTTCCGGGGCGTTAAACTACAACATGTACACCGGAACAACGCAAACCCTGAACTCAAGCATCAAAGCACCAGCTGCTTTTCACGAAGGCTTCGGTTTAACTCCTTATGGTTCTCTGTTATTGGAATACCGGCCCACTCAGGTATTGGGTTTTATGCTCAACCTGGGATATGACAACAGAGGTGGTTCATTTGAACAAACCATGTCGCCCTGCAATTGTCCCGAAGACTTGCATACTTCACTGAGCTATGCAACCATTGAACCGGCCATTCGCATTACCCCTTTTAAAGCGGGCTTATACATTTATTTAGGTGGTGCTTACAGTTACAACATAAACAAAGCATTCACCTATACTTTCGATGTTGATCCTGAAGCTACTTATAACAGTGTACAGGGTGATTTCAGCGACATCAACCAACATGTACTCTCCGGCTTGGTAGGAATGGGATACGACATCCCCCTTTCATCCAAAACCAGTGCAAACCAGGTAACGCTGTCACCATTTGTTTCCTACCATCCTTATTTCGGACAACACCCCCGTTCAGTTGAAAGCTGGTCCTTATCGACAGCCAGGGCAGGGATTGCCATCAAATTTGGTAAGACACAACCGCTAGCAATCATTGTACCCATCCCCGTTCCACCAGTAGCTGTCATCATCCCGGTGATTGAGCCCGAAGTCAAATTCAGCGTGCTTTCACCCGAAAACGTACCGGTTGAACGCAGGGTTAGAGAAACCTTTCCGCTACGCAACTATATTTTCTTCGATCTGGAATCAACAGAGATTTCTGATCGCTATGTGTTGCTCAGAAAAAACCAGGTAGCCGATTTTAAAGAAGATCAACTGGAAGTATTCATTCCCAAAAGCCTTTCGGGCCGTTCCAATCGGGAAATGACTGCTTACTATAATATTTTGAACATCCTTGGTGACCGCATGGCAAAAAGCCCAGCTTCCAACATCAAGTTGGTTGGATCTTCGGAAAACGGGCCTGCCGAAGGTAAGGTCATGGCCGAATCGGTTAAAAAATACCTGGTCGATATTTTTGGAATTGCCCCGGTTCGAGTGATCACTGAAGGCAGGGATAAACCAAAACTCCCTTCGGAACAACCCGGAGGTACCATGGAACTGGTACAGCTCCGTCAAGATGACCGCAGGGTTTCTATCGAAAGTGCTTCACCCGAATTGTTAATGGAATTCCAGACTGGCGAACAAGCACCTTTGAAACCGGTTGAAATCAATGCCATCCTGGAAGCCCCGCTCGACAGTTATGTCACCATAGATGTTGAAGATGCCGATAAAGCATTCTCATCGTGGAAGTTGGATGTTACTGACGATGATGGTCTTGTTCAGCACTTTGGCCCTTACGATCAGGAACAAATCAGTATCCCTGGTAAAGCAATATTGGGTAAAAAGGCCGAAGGCAATTATAAGTTCACGATGATCGGCACCACCAAAAGTGGCAATACCGTTACAAAAGAAACCCAGAAGCACCTGGTACTTTGGACACCTCCAAGCGATGAACAAGGGATGAGATACAGTGTGATTTATGAATTCAACGATTCTGAATCGATCAAAATGTATGAAAAATACCTTGCTGAAGTAGTCACACCTAAAATTCCTAAAAATGCTACCGTTATTGTTCATGGACATACAGATGCCATTGGCGATGTTAGCAACAACAAAAGCCTTTCGCTGGCAAGGGCCAATGATGTGAAAGGTATTTTGGCTGCCGAATTGGCCAGAATAGGAAGAAACGATGTGAAATTTGAAGTGTTTGGTTTCGGCGAAGATGAAAGTGTGGCTCCTTTTGGGAACAAACTTCCCGAAGAACGTTTTTATAACAGGACTGTGATTATCGACATTATTCCAAAGTAGTCTAAACATATCAGCCAATTTTATTTTTATTTGAACACCAGTAGAAAAAGATCATTTAGTGCGTAAAAGCTCTGAATGGTCTTTTTTTCATTTTGGGTTGTAGTGTGATTCATGCAATTTTTTCTCAAAGTTGTGTAATGTGCTAAATATTGAATATAAGCACCTTTGAATAATCGTGTCACATTTAAACTCCATCATCAAATGAAAACAACAGGCATTGCCCTCATCATTATTGGACTGGTATTAACCATCATCACTTCATTCAGTTTCTTCACCAAAGAAAAAGTTGTTGACCTGGGTAAACTCGAAATCACTACTGAAAAACCTCACAGTGTCAATTGGTCACCCATTCTTGGTGTTGCATTAATTGGTATTGGAGGCATTGCGCTTTGGCAAGGCACCCGAAAAAAATAATTGCATATCATTCCAAATCACTGATTATTATGAATGATACGAAGCAGTCACCATTTTACTTAAAGTTCTCCATCCTGATCATAGGGTTGTTG
>JAFGVJ010000038.1 GCA_016938055.1 Prolixibacteraceae bacterium | reverse complement strand
GTTAATTTGTCCTTTAAAGTGAACGTTCAGCAGAACATCCGGCAATCCTTGAGGTTAAAGCAAAATGCCTTAGATTTTCTTGAAGCCGATCAGCACAGCCGATCGGCCAGGATCAATCAGGGAAAACTGGTGCATGAATTGTTCTCGTTCATCGAAACTGAGGCCGACCTCGAAGCTGCTTTGATTCAAATGCGTCAGCAAGGCAAGCTTGGTCACGACGATGTGCCTGATTTGCGCCAGCATGTAACCCAATTACTGAACCAGTCCATGGTTAGCGAATGGTTTGACGGTACCTACCGGATTTTGAATGAAAAGACCTTCATTTTACCTGGATTTGAATTGCTTCGTCCCGATCGGATCATGGTAGGAAAGGGCAAAGTGTTGGTGGTGGATTATAAGGTGTCGGAAACAGTGCACTCTGCCCATCATAAACAGGTTATGCATTATTGTGAAAGTATCCGGCAAATGGGTCACGAAAAGGTGGAAGGATATTTATGGTATTTAAAATCGAATCAAATAATTGATGTTTATAAGAATGAATAGTGCTGTATATCAATGTCTCGACTGTCAGTGGGTGGGATCAGAAGAAGCTTTGGATATCGATAAAGTGGAGTCCTGTTTGGGTGATGATGAATTGGAAATCTGCCCTGAATGCGGAAGCATGAACGTGATTCCTAAACATTCGGATTAAATTTTGTGCTGGCAATGAACACCTTCCAGATCTTTGCTGTTTCTTTGGAAAATATCATTCCAAATGACGATACGGAAAGGGCTTCTCATCTTCTTATTATTGATCGCAGGATACACTTCCCATGCCCAGTTTGGGCTGAATTTCAAGGCGGGTGTGGCGCCCTGGCATTTTAGCGATCAGTTCAACGATCTCTCAAACCCTATTTCCCTGGGCTATTCGGCAGGTCTCAATGTTGAACAAGTACTGTTTAGAAGCAGTGTAGGTCTTGTAAGCGGGCTTGAATACCTTTATTCACCACCAGGCATCAAATACACCGACATGAGTGACCAGGAAAACATTCTGGCCGTAATTTATGAAAGTGAAGTCAATCAGCATTTCATACAGGTTTCTCATCATGAATTCAGTATTCCCCTGCAACTGGTATTTTACCACAATGGTCTCCGGACGGGTATCGGGGCATCCTACAGCCGTTATTTTTTTGAGAAAAGTGATCGTCCGGGTGAATTCAATAGTTATGACGATTATGGTTTGGTCGCTTGCACAGGTGCCAGACTCACCAAACGACTCATTTTTTCTGTGGGTTACTATTACGGATTGAAGGACATTATCGATCTGAACGCCGTCCCTGCAAATGCTGATGAAGCAGGAAAACTACAGGCCAACATGCAGCAATTCAGGATACACCTGGCTTTTTCGCTTTTCAACAATCTCAGGGATTCGAAGTATTTTATTTCAGAGTAGGAAGACGGAAGACTGAAGACTGAAGAAGGCAGAATACCAAAAACCAAAAACCAAAAACCAAATACCAAATACCAAATACCAAATACCAAATACCAAATACATAATGTTACTACATACAAGCCATCAGCTATCAGCCAATAGCCAGTAACTAGTAACTTGCATCAAAAGAAAAAGAGTGTAAAACATTGATGTTGTTTGACACTCTTTTTGATAATTTCAATTTTCAGAAACTATTCCTTCTTTTTCGGTGCATCACCTGCAATGCTGTCGCGCATGTTGGTGTCGGCATCAATGTTTCTGTAACGCATGTAATCCATAATGCCCATATTTCCGTTGCGGAAGGCTTCGGCCATGGCCAGCGGGATTTCCACTTCGGCTTCGATTACTTTGGCTCGTGCATCTTGTGCTTTTGCTTTGAATTCTTGCTCCAGGGCTACAGCCATGGCACGACGCTCTTCAGCTTTGGCCTGGGCGATGTTCTTATCGGCTTCGGCCTGATCCATTTGCAAATAGGCACCAATGTTTTTGCCAATGTCAATGTCGGCAATATCGATGGAAAGGATTTCGAAAGCAGTTCCTGCATCGAGGCCTTTTTCGAGAACAACTTTTGAAATGTTGTCAGGATTTTCAAGCACGGTTTTGTGTGAATGGGATGAACCGATTGACGATACGATCCCTTCACCTACGCGGGCCAGAATGGTTTCTTCACCGGCACCGCCCACCAACTGTTTAATGTTGGCACGAACGGTTACCCTTGCCTTACAAATCAGCTGGATACCATCTTTGGCTACAGCTGATACTGGTGGGGTGTTGATCACTTTGGGATTCACCGACATGCGCACAGCTTCCAACACATCGCGGCCTGCAAGGTCAATGGCTGTGGCCATTTTGAAACTCAGGTCGATGTTGGCTTTTTCGGCCGACACAAGGGCATGTACTACATTCTCGACATGACCCCCTGCCAGGAAGTGGGCTTCCAGTTCATCACGCTTGACCATTTTCAGGCCTGCCTTGTGTGCTTCAATCATAGTGCGCACAATAACGCCAGGAGGTACTTTCCGGAATCGCATCAAAATCAGCTGCAAAAGGTTGATGCTGACACCTGATACCAGGGCCGAAAACCAAAGAATAAAAGGTACAAAATAGAGCACCAACATGATCAGCACTATCACGATGATGACCACTGCTAAAGAGGTAAATTCAAACATGGTTTATTCGTTTATGGGTTCAACAATAACTGTATTTCCTTCAATTTTAATTACTTTAACTTTTGTTTTCGGATTGAGATAGCCACTGGTAGACCTGGTCTCTACGCTCAAACCATTAATTTTTGATTTTCCCATGGGGGCCAGGCGTCCAATGGTTTCACCTTCATCACCTACATGGATGATCTTTTCATCAATGTTCCGGACTTGTCCATCAATGTCGGAACTTAGGATCATAGGCTTCATAGCCTTCCCCTTGAACAAAAAATACAGCAGAACAGGGATGAAAATCACCACCGATACGAGGACGATGATGCCCACCATATTGCCCCAATATTTGAACGAAAGGACAATCCCAACAATTAGCGACAAAACACTGCCAATGCCGGCAATGGAAATACCCGGTATGAGTAAGAACTCAACAAGCAAGAGAATTACTCCCAGTAAAATCAACAAAATGACGGTAATTAGTTCCATGGTTTATGAAGTGAATGATGGATGAACAATGGTTTTTAATTCTCGGGCCAAAAGTGCGTGTCTAAGATTGGTCATACGGGTTAAGGGGCCTTTTTTGATGTCACACTTTCCTTTGTAATGGGTAATCATGGTACATTGGGCAGCTTGTTCATTGGTATGGCCACAAATCTCAATCAGTGCATCAATCACATATTCGAAAGTATGCACCTCATCGTTCAGCAAAACAAGGATATGCTCGAGATCCTTGTCCTCGGCTGTTTTTATGAAAGGTTTTTTTTTGCTTACTTCTTTGTTCATTCTTCTTTGAGTGCTTTGGCTTCCTTCAAAGTTATTCTTTTTCCGTTGTTATATGCAACAACAAAGGCATCTTTTACACCTTCGGTCCTGATTTGTTCTTGCAGGCTTAAAGCATCTCCTAAATTGGCCACTTCACCAATGGTATAAACGGTGACACCTCTTTCATCGGTGTGCTGGTCAATTTTACGCAGGATCGATAATTTCCGGTGTAATTTTTCAATGTATTGTGGCAAATCCTTACTGTATGCTCCGATCTGAATTTTATAAATGATGTGACTGGCATTTTCGTCGATTTTATCCACAGGCTCCGTGGGGGCTTCTGTAAAAATTGTATCGTTCACGTCCAATTGAACAT
>JAFGVJ010000037.1 GCA_016938055.1 Prolixibacteraceae bacterium | reverse complement strand
TCGTTCGCTCGACTTGTTTGCCAACTTCGGTATCCTCAGTGCCGGCGATAACGATGCTGAAAATACGCTGAAGCATTTTCTGACCGACCAAAAAGTTCACGAAAAGGTCGATTACCTTTTTGTAGGACAAGGCACCAAGGAGGCGCAGGGCTTTTTTAATCAGCGGGTTCAGGGGCTGCTTGAGGCCTTAAACAAGCACGATATCAAACATGAATATTACCTAGGTGGAAATGGTGGCCACGACTGGAGCACCTGGCGCCATTTGTTGTATTACAGGTTTTTACCAAACCTTTGGAAAAAAAATTGAGCGAAAAACCTGAAATAGTGGGATGTGAATAGCCCTTCAAATGTTGCCGGGGTTTGAAATAGTGGGTTATGAATTGCCCCGACATTTATGTCGGGGTTGATAGATAAGGATTAAGAAAGGGCTTTAGCCAAATTCAATATATGAAAAGATATGTTGCTAAAAATTAATACAGAATGGAACAACAGATTGCTTCGCTCCGCTCGCAATGACGCTCAATGTTGTTTAATTGGGACAGGGGAGGGTTGGCGGCTACGCCGCCAACCCTCCCCCTTGATATGTCTTTCAATGGACCGTCATTGCGATCCGCCAACTGGCGGAGAAGCAATCCGTAACTTTAAATACATAAAAAATTGACATAATATGAAGCAAATAATTCTTTTATTGTCCGTAGCCGCCACGCTTTTGTTGTGTTCTTGCACAAATCTTCAACCCGGACAGATGAAGGTTGAAGGCGGTATCGTCCAAGGTACCGTCACCGATGACCTTGCCATTTATAAAGGTATTCCCTTTGCAGCGCCACCCGTGGGTGAACTGCGCTGGAAAGCACCTCAGCCTGTCGAACCCTGGGAAGGTGTGAAACAATGCATCGAATATGCTCCGGCACCCATGCAGGGCGGGAATCCGGTCTCGGGAAAAAGCGAGGATTGCCTCTACCTGAACGTGTGGACACCTGCTCAATCGGCCAACGAAAAGTTGCCGGTTTTAGTTTGGATATACGGCGGTGGTTTCAGCTTTGGCTCCACCTCCGATCCGGTTCACAATGGTGAGCACCTTGCACGCAAAGGTGTTGTGCTGGTGAGCATTGCCTACCGGGTAGGACAGCTGGGTTTTCTGGCCCATCCCGAACTGAGTGCCGAAAACACAAACGGTGTATCAGGCAACTATGGTTTACTCGACCAAATTGTCGGGCTACAGTGGATTCAAAACAACATTGCTGCTTTTGGCGGCGATCCGAATCAAGTGACCATTTTTGGTGAATCGGCCGGAGGAATCGCGGTGAGCATGTTGTGCGCTTCGCCCCTGGCTAAAGGTTTGTTCCACGGCGCCATCTCCCAAAGTGGAGGATCGTTTGGTCCAACCCGCCCCACCACTTATCCCGGTGAAAACATGAAAACCCTTCAGCAGGCTGAGCAGGATGGCGTAGAATATGTAAAAGGTTATGGACTTGCAGGCATTGAGGAACTTCGGAAACTCGAGGCTGAAAAACTGATTCCCCGGGGCTGGACCATGCCGGGCGGCTGGCCCATTGTGGATGGGTACGTAATCCCTGATGATCAGTTCAAATTGTACGAAGTGGGAAACTATAACGATGTGCCGGTGCTCATCGGCTACAATTCCGACGAGGGCCTGAGTTTTCCGGCAGGTCGTACGCCACAGGAATATATCGACAATGTAAAAAAACGTTTTGGACCCTATGCCGATTCGTTGATACAGGCCTATCCTGTTGGCGAAAATCACGTTCCCCGCTCTGCCCGCAACCTGATGCGCGATGCGGCCTTTGGCTGGCATACCTGGAGTTGGGCAAGGCTTCAATCTAAAACAGGACAGTCCGATGTGTACCTTTACTATTTCGACCAACACCCCGAACGCCCCGCAGATTCACCCCAGGCCGACCATGGCACACCCCATGGTGTAGATGTGCCTTTTGTTTTCATGAACCTCGATCCAAAAAATGCAAGCAATGCCGATTTATCTATTTCGGAAACCATGGCTACTTATTGGACCAATTTTGCCAAATACGGACACCCCAATAGCGAAGGGCTAACACAATGGCCAGCTTTCAGCGAGGACAATCCGGTGGTCATGTACCTCGGCCCCAATGCCTATTTAGGCCCGGTACCCGATGAGGCATCCTTACAGGCATTGGATAACTATTATCAATGGAGGCGTTCTTCCGAAGGGAAAGAATGGGCTCAATAAAGTTTTTTAACAACCTTTCAACTAATAGGATATGAACAAATTCAAATTGCTTGTATTGACAGTGTTTCTTTTCTCAGTTTCATCTGTCAATGCTCAGGATCCCGATTTTCACATTTACCTGTGTTTTGGACAGTCGAACATGGCCGGAGCAGCCCGGGCTGAAGTGCAAGATTCGGTGGTCGATGCCCGCTTTCAAATGATGAGTGCCATGGATTGTCCCGACAAAGGACGTATAATGGGAAACTGGTATACAGCCACACCACCGCTTTGCGATTGCAAGGCAGGCATTTCGCCCGCCGATTATTTTGGACGCACACTCATCGAAAATTTGCCTTCGAATGTAAAAGTTGGCATCATCAATGTCTCAGTTGGAGGGTGTAAAATTGAATTGTTCGATAAGGAAAATTATCAGTCGTATGTTGAAACGGCCCCCGGCTGGATGCAAGGCTGGATAAAAAATTATGGGGGTAATCCTTATGGCCGGCTGGTCGAAATGGCAAAAATGGCACAAAAGGATGGTGTCATCAAAGGCATTTTACTGCACCAGGGAGAATCGAACCCAAACGATACTCTTTGGACTCAAAAGGTGAAAGACATTTATGACAACTTAATGCTCGATTTGAACCTTGAGCCAACGAAAACGCCTTTGTTGGCGGGTGAACTGTTAAGTGCTGAATTCGAAGGCAAATGTTGGGGTTTTAACCAATTCATAGCGCAATTGCCCGAAGTGATTCCCAATGCTCATGTCATTTCTTCAGAGGGATGCCCCGGAATGCCCGATGGACTTCATTTTACTGCCGAGGGTTACCGGATGTTGGGCAAACGCTATGGCGAAAAAATGCTTGGGTTCTATCGTAAAGAAAAATGACCATTGAAAGTAAGCATTTGGAAAGGGTAAAAAAAATTTGTTAAAGTGAATTAACCCCTTATTGTCCGGAAGTTTGGCAATTAGAGAGATAGTTTAGCATCACAATAAAAGCTTGAAGAAATGAAAGGAAGGCTCAAAAGAATCGTATTGATGGCCGGTGTATTGCTGGCAGTCATTTCATGCAAATACAATGCTAAATCGACCAAGGAAGATGCTCAGTTTGAAGAAACATGGGAATCTCTTGCAACTGTCGACAGGGAACCCGAGTGGTTCAAAGATGCCAAGTTTGGTATTTACATGCACTGGGGCGTTTACAGCGTGCCGGCCTTCGACAACGAATGGTATCCGCGTTGGATTTATGTTCCTGGGCGTGAAAGTTGGGGCGGCCGCGTGTTCGACTATCACGAGAAGAATTTTGGGCCGCTGAGTGAATTCAACTACCACGATTTCATCCCCATGTTTACCGCCGAACATTTCGATGCCAAAGAATGGGCCGAACTGTTTCATCAATCGGGCGCGAGGTTTGCCGGACTGGTAGCCCAGCACCACGATGGCTTTGCCCTGTGGGGCAGTGAGGTAAACCCATGGAATGCCAAAGCCATGGGACCCCAAAAGGACATACTGGGTGACTTGTTTGCCGAATTGAAAAAACACGACATGCAAACCATTGCCACCTTTCATCACGCCAGGTTGTTGCAACGCTATGCCAACGATACCGCTGCCTGGGCCAAAAACACCCCCGACCCCGGATGGGACAGTCACTATCCTTACCACCCCGATTACATCACTTCCACCACCGATCCAAAATTGAGAAAACTGTACGGCAACATTCCCGAAGCTGAGTTTCACGATTATTGGTTGAGCCAGGTGAACGAAGTGGTTGATAACTATGCTCCTGATATGATCTGGTTTGATTCATGGCTCGACAAAATTCCTGAAAACTACCGGCAAAGAATGGTGGCTCATCACTTTAATACAGCTGTTTCGAGGGGGCAAAAACCAATTGCGGCCTACAAACAGGAAGATTTACCAGCCAATGTGGGCATACTGGATATGGAACAGGGGGGCAAAACCGAACTGTCCAACGACTACTGGTTGACGGATGTCACCATCAGTTACGGCAGCTGGTGCTACACGAACGGACAGGGCTACAAAAATCCTGGGCTGGTGATACGTAACATGATTGATGTGTGGAGTAAACGGGGCATTGTGTTACTGAACATTTCGCCCATGGCCAACGGCATCATCCCCGATGCACAAAGAGCAGTGTTGACCAGCATTGGAAAGTGGATTGCTAAACACAAGGAAGCAGTGTACGAAACCCGTGCCTACAGCACCTTTGGCTATGGTCGGGCCGAATTTGAAGCCAACATTTTTGGTGGACAAACAGCCACCATGGATTACAACCAACATGACATTCGTTTTGCTGTTTCAAAAGACCAAAAAACCCTGTACATCTATGCCCTGGGCTTACCTGAACCCAATGCCGCTTTCGCCATCCATCATGTTCATGAAAATACCATTAAGAAGGTTTCGATAGTAGGAAGTGATGTGGAATTAGCATGGACAAAGGAAAACGATGTTTTAACGCTTACCACACCCGATGCTTCTGCAATGGATGAGTTGGCCACGGTTTTTAAAGTTGAATTGGAATAAATTGTTATACAAACTAAACTTACTACGATGAAACAAAAAATTATAGGGTTGTCCTTATTGTTAATGGCCTTTGTTGCAAAACAGCAGGTTATTGCTCAGGAAAGTAACTCAGTCCCAACCGGTTCTTTCAGGATCGTGGAAGATGGTGGAACCGGAGCATACCCGGCCATCATGTACACTGATACTTCCCTGACCACCCACACCATTTTTCGTCCTGAAAAGCTGGAGCCATTTGGAAAGAAAAACAAGTTACCCATCATTGCCTGGGGAAATGGCGCCTGTGCCAATTCACCCTGGGAACACATCAATTTTTTGTCTGAAGTGGCCTCACACGGCTTTTTGGTAATTGCCATTGGCCCCATGCCCAAAGAAGGAGAGCGTGGTGGTGGACGTTCTAGCTCCTCGCAGCTGATAGATGCCATTGACTGGGCCATTGCGCAAAACAGCAACAAAGAAAGCGTTTTCTACGGGAGGATTGATGTTACAAAAATATCGGTGAGCGGTATGTCGTGCGGCGGATTGCAAACCCTCGAAACAGCACCCGACCCGCGTATTACCACAGCGGTGGTTTGCAACAGCGGCATCATTGGTGGAGGCGGAGGTATGCCCGGTATGCCCGGCCTGAAAAAAGACCACCTGGACAAACTGCACAGCCCTACCCTTTACCTTTTGGGAGGAGAATCGGACATCGCTTACAAAAACGGGATGGACGATTACGAGCGTATCAATCATGTCCCGGTTTTTGTGGCCAACATGGACGTGGGGCATGGTGGAACCTATGGACAGCCCCATGGTGGAGAGTTTGCCAAAGTGGCTACTGCCTGGTATAAATGGCTAATGAAAGGCGATACTGAAGCCGGAAAAATGTTCACCGGAAATCCATGTGGCCTCTCCAGATCAACAGTTTGGACAGTTGAAAAGAAGAATTTAGAATAGATAAAAGAAATGGAACCCGGGGTTAGCAGAGAAACACCTACTACTCCGGCCACGGTAGCCTGTTGATAATAGCACCTTCGTTATATGGCCGGAAAGTACAACTTGTAAAGAAGGATACTGTTTTGATAAACGACACATTTACTGCCAAATAACGAATTATGCCTTTGGTAGAAATGCGAAGCAATCTGAAATTTTAACTGAACTACAATGTTTAAAACGAATACAATGCCACTCAAGAACCTTTTTTTCCTTGCCATAGCGATGGTTTTCCTTGGAGCTGTTTCGTGTGTTTCTACTGAAAATGACACTGCTCTCCAAGTTGAGGTATTGGCGCATTGGCGTTTCGAACAGGTTCAGCATCTCACTGCCGATTCCACTTCAATTTCCATTGTGGGGCAACCGCTTACTGCAAGCGACCGCGGGCCTGTTGAGCCCCAGCCTTATGTGTTGGATGAGTCGGGCAATGGCAACTTTTTGCAAGTACGCGGAAGCAGGCCTTCGCTCATTGTATTTTCCGACAATGTACCGGCTACTATGGTCGATGGAAAACCCAACACCCGCTCGCTTGCCATAAAGCGAGGCGAGTATGTGCTTACCTTCGAACGCCCGTTACCTTATATCGACATGCGAAAAAGTTGGGTCATTGAAGCCAGCCTGATGTGTAACCTGCTGGGCACCGAACAGGTTTACCTGTGCAAGGAAGGCGCAAGGGGTCAATTGGCAGGCGATGTTTCCATTGGCTTCGACAATATGCACGCAAAATACTTTGTAGAGGTGATGGGTGCCGATGGTGTTCCCCACCGTATTGTTGCCGGCGATAAAGTGGAAGCCGGTAAGTGGTACGATGTGCGCGTACAAGCTGTTTACGATATTAAGAATGACCAAACCACCTTGCAAATAGAGGTGAAACCATCTGACCAAAAGAGTTTTGACGAACCTGCCACAGTCACTTTCAATGGCCCAGCCTTGCGCAGTAGTGCCGGAATGTGGGTAATCGGTCGAGGCTTTCCCGGCGGCTTCCCCAATAGTTTGGCCGTTCTCGATGGTGGAATAGACGAAGTAAAAATTTCAGGAGAAGCTTTGCCACGTGCAATTGGACAAAACCCACTCTTTACCGATGCCTTCACTGCCGACCCGGCAGCATTGGTTGTGGGCGACAGGCTTTACCTCTATGTTGGCCACGACAAGGCAACTCCCGGAGGTTGGTTCAACATGCCCGAATGGCTTTGCTATTCAACTGCCGACATAAAAAATTGGACTGCACATGGGCCTGTTCTGGCTGCGAAAGATTTTGCAAACGCCAATAGTTGGGCGGCATGGGCTGGTCAGGTGGTTGAGAAGGACGGGAAGTTTTACTTCTATGTAACCCTCGACCGTAAAGAAGGGCATTTTATAACAGTGGCGGTAAGCGACAGCCCAACCGGGCCTTTCAAAGAGGCACTCCCCGGCAAAACGCTCATTACCGACGATATGACCACCGATTCGCACCGGTGGAACGCCGACATCGACCCGACCGTTTTGATCGACGACGATGGTACGCCTTGGATGATGTGGGGCAATGGCGATTTTTATATGGTAAAACTCAGGCGAAACATGGTCGAATTAGATGGCGAAATTACAAAGGTTCCTTTCAGGAACGTTGCCGAAGGTCCTTGGCTTTTCAAACGGGGCGAGATCTACTACAACGTTTATGCTGCCGATGCGCCTGGTGTTCAGCCCGAACAGATTGCCTACGCAACAGCACCAAGTATTACCGGCCCATGGACCTATGGGGGCTTGCTTACAGGCTCAGCAAAACATGGCTTTACCATCCATCCATCGGTTATTGAATTTAAGGGGCAGTGGTATTTCTTCTACCACGATGGTTCATACTCGTTGAACGGAACTCCAGGTGGCGACTGTCGCCGTCAGGTTTGTGTTGAATATTTGTACTTCAATAAAGATGGAAGTATTAAACCAATTACCCTCACAACGGAAGGGGTTAGCGTAAAACCGAAAAAATAAAATTGCTTGTTTTATGGAAATGAATCAGATAACAGAAAAAATAATTGGATGTGCAATTGAAGTGCATAAAACTCTTGGTCCCGGATCGGGCTGTTAATCAACTTTAATGTAACACTTCTGAAAAATGGTTTAAAACGATATATTAACTAACTCTGTGTTTCTCTGTGACTCCTCTGCGACTCTCTGTGTAACAAAAATCAATTACACGGAGAGCCACTGAGAAGGCACAGAGTTTCACTGAGAAATTTCTACACTTGATGAACAGGTAAAACATAAATAATACGAATAATGAAACCAGTTTATATTTTTTTCTTTCTAATAACGACTATGTCGTTGGGCTTGATTGCCCAGAATTCCTTGCTTCCGCCTTTCCCGTCTATACCAGCAAAGCAAGCAATCGATAGCGTTGAAATGGACGACTGGCAAACATTCCCCGAAATGATACTGGATATTCCCATTACCGATGGTCCTTTCGAACCAACATGGGAATCCATCGAAAAGAATTACCCCGGCGAGCCGGAGTGGCTGCGCGAAGCAAAATTTGGAATCTGGGTTCACTTTGGGCCGCAATCGGCCGGCGAAAGCGGCGACTGGTATGCACGTAACCTATACAAACCCGGTCATTGGGCGTACCAAAACCATTTGAAAAGATACGGTCATCCTTCCGAAACAGGCTATAAAGAGGTACTTCGCGACTGGAACCCAAGCAAGCTCGATCCAGCAAAACTCACCAAAATCTACGAAGATGCAGGAGCCCGTTTCCTGATGATACAAGGCGTACACCACGACAACTTCGATTTATGGAACTCAAAATATCACCAATGGAACTCGGTTAACCTTGGCCCCAAACGCGACTTATTGGGCGAATGGGCCCAAGCTTGCAGGGCAAACAACTTGCGTTTTGGCGTTACCTTTCACCACGAATACACCTGGTGGTGGTGGCAAACCGCTTTTGGCAGCGACAAAGATGGCGAAAAAGCAGGTGTACCCTACGATGGCAACCTCACACTCGCCGACGGCAAGGGAAAATGGTGGGAAGGCTACGATCCACGCTTGCTTTATGGCATTGACCTGCGCGAGTACAAAGGCGTAAGCAAGGCTGCCGAATCAGCTTGGTCACCTCCTCCTGCCGGTATTTTCACGAACCATTTGGATTATGCAAAATGGTACACCACTCAATGGGCATTACGTATGATGGACGTGGTGGAACACTACAACCCCGATTTTATCTACACCGACGGTACAGTGCAAGGGCCTTTCACCGGAAATGGTACAGGTACAGGCTTTAAAGCCGATGCCATGCCCAGGGTAATGGCCGATTATTACAACCGCACGCTCAAGCGCAGGGGCGAGGTGAATACCTTCAGCATTGTGAAATTTCGTCACAATACCAATGGCACGGTGAATACCGAAGAGTTTGGCGTTCCGGCTAACATTAAAACCGATCAGCCATGGATTGCTGAAGCTCCGGTGGGTGATTGGTTCTACGCGCCCAACTTTACGTACGATGCTGGTATGATGATACGCTACATTATTGAGGCCATTGCCCGCGACGGCAATGCTGCACTCTGTATTTCGTTGTTGCCCGATGGATCGATCGACGAAGGAAGCCAAAGAATGTTGAAGGAAGTTGGTGTTTGGATGCGCCGTAACGGAGAGGCAGTTTACGGAAGCCATGCATGGAAAATACCCGGTGAAGGCGAATTAATTGACGGTAAACTGAAAATGCTCCCCGGAGGGAAACTGGAACGCCGCCACGCTGATTTCAAGTTCGATACGCAGGACTTTCGTTTTACAATTGGTAAAAATGGTGCCCTTTATGCGTTTTGCATGACGGTGCCTGAAGCTGGAACTCCGTTAAAAATTAAGTCGCTGGGAAAGGATACAAAAAATCTGGATCAATCGGTTAAAAGCGTAAAACTACTAGGCTACGGAGGCAAATTGAAATGGCAACAGGAAGCCGATGGGCTGGTGATAAACTATCCGGATGAAATGCCATTTGCTACTGCTGTAGTTTTCAAAATCGATTAATTTTTAAGATTGTACGATAATACAATAGTTGCGAAGCTTACGAAACGATATGATTAAAAGGAAATTAAAATATTACATTTTTGCATGGTTTGTATTTTGTTTGCTGGGCTCTTTTTCTGCCATAGGCCAAAACTTGAAACCCTCACAATACATCGACACAAATGCTTCAAAAAATGCTTTCCGGATTGTTGCCAATGGAAAAGTGGCTGCCATCTATGTTGACCCCAACGATGAAAAAGGGGTAGCCAGGGCTGCCAAGGATTTGGCCAATGATGTGGGCATGGTTTCAGGCATTGCAGCTCAGGTTAACACAAGTGTAAATGCGCCCAAAGGTTCTATACTGATTGGCACCATCGGCTCCAGCCAAATAATCGACAAACTTATTGCCGATAAAAAAATTGATGTGTCGGAAATAAAGGGTCAATGGGAATCGTATATGATACAAACGGTTGACGGCAATTTGGTTGTTGCAGGAAGTGACCGCCGTGGTACCATTTATGGCATTTACGATATCTCAGAAAATATTGGTGTTTCGCCCTGGTATTGGTGGGCCGATGTACCGGTTAAAAAGAGCGATGCCTTGTTTGTTAAGGCAGGCCGCTATGTGCAGGAGGCGCCCAAAGTGAAATACCGTGGCATTTTCATCAACGACGAAGAACCTTCGTTTGGCGGATGGGCACGCGACAAATTTGGGGGCATCAATTCAAAAATGTACGCACACATGTTCGAACTGTTATTGAGACTGAAAGCCAATTACCTGTGGCCGGCCATGTGGGGAAAATCATTCAACGAAGACGACCCCCTGAACCCGGTTGTGGCCAACGAATTTGGGATTGTGATGGGCACTTCGCACCACGAACCCATGATGCGCTCGCATACGGAATATACCAGCCGTAAAGACGAAGTGGGTGCATGGAATTATGCCACCAATAAAACGAACCTCGATAAATTCTTTACCGATGGACTGGAACGCAATAAAGCGTACGACAACCTGATTACCATTGGTATGCGTGGCGATGGCGATGTGGCGCTCAGCGAAGAAGGAGATGAGAAGAACATGGAAACATTGCGCCAGGTGGTGAAAGGCCAGCGCGAAATCATCCAAAAGGTGTACAATAAAAACCCGTCGGAAGTGCCACAGATGTGGGCCATTTTTACCGAAGTGCAACGCTATTACGATGCCGGTTTAACCGTGCCCGACGATGTGTTGCTGCTTTTTTGCGACAACAACTGGGGCTATATTCGACGTGCTGGCCCCGAAAAGGATAAGGACCGGAAAGGGGGCATGGGCTTGTATTACCACATTGATATGAATGGTGGGCCCTGGAACGACCGATGGATCAATACTACTACCATCCCCAAACTTTACCAACAGTTTAACTTGGCTTATCGGTCAGGGTTGGACGATTTATGGGTGGTGAATGTGGGCGATTTGAAACCCAAAGAATTGGCCATCGACTTTATCATGAGGTTTGCATCGAACCCCGATGCTTATCATCCCGATAATCTGAAAGATTACACCACCAATTGGGCTGCGCGTATTTTTGGGGCAGAACATGCCGCTGAAATTGCCGACATTGTATCGAAATACCCTAAATACAACCTGTGGCGCAAACCCGAGGTGCAAGGCACGCAGATATTCAGTTTTGTAAACCATCACGAAGCCGACCGGGTGACCGAACTTTGGCGCGACCTTACAAAACAGGTTGAAACCTTACGCCCCAAAATTGCACCAGAGGCACAGGATGCTTTTTACCAACTTGTTTATTACCCTGCCAAAGCATCAGC
>JAFGVJ010000236.1 GCA_016938055.1 Prolixibacteraceae bacterium | reverse complement strand
TGTTTGTTTTGGCTTTGTATATTTATCAATATCTTTAGATCGTTAAACAAATTACTCACCAAAAAACAATTTATGATGAACCCAACCATTTATCAGGTCCAAATCAGGGTCTTCCTGCGCGAGCTGGTTGACTTTTTCAAGGACAACCCCGATTATGGCACCAAAGAAAAGCCCTACCCTGCTGAATCGTTTTACCAGCTGATCTCTCCCTACGCCCAGTTTTACGGGCCACTGAGAAACATTTTGCTTTTCCAGCCCAACGCCACCTACCAGTGGATCATTGAATCGACCGACGGCACAGCAGTTAGTTTCTCCGGCGACGACCAATCGAACATGGAGTTGGAAATGATTGCCAAAAATCCGACCAACGAAAAATGGAAAAAGGTTTTTAGCAATGCCCCCGACATGGATCCCAACACTAAAAAGGTGAAGGTAAAAAGCAAAAAAGCCAACAAAGAAATTTTCGAGTTGAGCACACCGGAAAAAATGGATCCTACCGTTAAAATGAAGTATTCCTTCCTTTTCGAATTTACCGACGAAAAAGGGGTGCTCCGCTATGGGTCTATCGATCCTGATGGCGTAACAGAACCACCGCCACCCCCACTGCCACCAATCGGAGGCTAATTTATGCGAAAAATATTTTTCATCGGAATAATGATCTTTTTAACAACCGGAGGCTTGGCGCAACAGGCCTCCGGTTTGATTGATTCCCTGAAATTGGAATTGGCCAGGCTTTCTGAACTTGAGAACAAAGAAAAGGAGCTTACTTCCGTTCTTTTGAAACTTTGTTATCATCAACTGGCAAACCCCATCGAATCCTATCAATATGGCCAACTTGCCCTTGAAATAGCTAAAGCCAATCATATCAAGGAATATGAGGCTTATGCCAACTATTATCTGTCTAGAAGTGAAAAATTGTTGGGCAACAACCTCCAAAGCATCGATCTGGCCATTCGGTCGGCACAGCTCTTTCACGAACTTGATAAACCCTACGAAGAAAGCTACGCGCTTATTCGGATTGGAAATATCTTTTCATCAGAAGGTGATATCATCAATGCACTAATTTATTTCAAACAAGCTTTGCAGATTTTTGAAGGAATCAATGATCGGGTGAACATTGGTGCCATCCAAACAAACATTGGAGAAACATTCAGAAAATTGGGCCAGACCGACAGTGCCTTATATTATTATAACCTTTCACTGTACAACATCAAAGCGGAAAGCAATTCCAATGACCAAAATATGATCGCTGTTAACGAAGCAACCACCCTGGGGAACATTGGCATGGTATACCTTGAAATGGGTGAGTATGAATTGGCTCGAGACTACATCAGCAGGGCTGATGCATTCTTTACTGACAAAGATGATCCCTACCGGAAATCGGTTTATCAATGTGAACTGGGCAAACTGGCTATTTTGGAAGGAAACATTGACGAAGGGGAAGCCCTGATTAACCAGAGCCTGCAAATGGCCCAACATTCGCAATTGAAGGAACAAATCAGGGATTTCAGTCTTGAACTTTCAAAGTTTTACGAGCAACAAAAATTACCTGTTAAAGCCCTTGCCTTTCACAAACAATACAAATACTACGACGACAGCCTGAAAAACATTGAAAATGTGAGGCGTTTAGAACAACAACAAAGCCAGTTTCAACTTTCCAGAAAAGACGAAGAAATTACTACCCTTAACAAAATAAACAAACTACAACGACTGCTAAGTTTGTTGCTGCTGGGAGGTACCCTGGTTGTAGTGATTTTCACTTTCCTTTCTATCCGCACCAATTTAAAGATCAAAAAATTTAACCGTGAAATTACCCTCCAAAAACAGTTGGTGGAAGAACGTGAAAAAGAAAAAGCCCTGCTACTTAAGGAACTGAACCACCGGGTGAAAAATAATCTGCAAATGGTGGCCAGCCTGCTGAGCCTGCATTCGCGCCAACTGAAAGGGCATCCCGCTGCCGAAGCATTGATGGCCGGAAAATACAGGGTAGAAGCGCTCACGCTGATCCACCAGAAGCTTTACCGCGATGACGTTGACACCAAAATCGACCTGAAAGATTACATTGATGAGTTGGCCAAAAACCTGGTCATGAATTTCAACCAGGATTTCCGTTTGGAATTGAACCTGGAATCCTTCACCATGAAAATAGACAAGGCCATTCCGCTGGGCCTCATCCTGAACGAGCTCATTACCAACTCGCTGAAATACGGTAAACCCCATGATAAAGCCCCAGTTTTAAGCATTGCTGTAAAAAAGAAAGAAAGAGAAATTGAGTTGTTCATCGAAGACAATGGTCCTGGATTGCCCGATGATTTCGATTTCAGGAATGCCAAATCCTTTGGATTAAAATTAGTACATTCGCTCGTCCAACAACTGGGAGGAACCATTACCTGGAACTCCGAACAGGGAACCATTTGGAAACTGACTTTAGCCATCGCAAAAATAAGTTGAAATGAGCAAAGAAGTAAGAATTCTGATTGTTGAAGATGAATTCATGATTTCGGAAGACATCGCTTACCGTTTAAGTGATTTCGGATATTCGGTTGAAGGCATTGCCACCTCGGCAGAGCAGGCACTCGATATTCTGGAAAACGGACAGGTTGATCTGGCCCTGCTCGACGTGAACATCGAAGGTGAAATGGATGGCATTGAACTTTCGGGAATTATCGCCACCAAATACAAAATTCCTTTCATTTTTTTAACTTCCCTGGCCAACAGCAATGCGATTGAGCGGGCTAAAGCCTCCAAACCTTCGGCTTACTTGCTCAAACCCTTTAACGACCGGCAGGTACAGATTGCCATAGAAATAGCCCTGACCAATTTTGCCGAAAATACCACTGCCAAAGAAACCGATCAGCTCATCGACCCGCATGAAAATCCTGCCCCGATCATTCAAATGAAGGACAGCCTTTTTCTGAAAAAAGATACTCATTTCGATCGGGTTAAGTTTGAAGACATCTATTATTTATCGGCCGAAAACAGCTATACCACCGTTTTTACCCGCAATGGGAACTACATTTATTCCTGCCTGCTCAAGAAGTTTTACGAAAAAATGCCTTCTGATACCTTTGTCAGGGTGCACCGTTCCTACATCATCAACATCAACCAAATTACGGGTTTCGAGGGAAATCACCTGTTCCTGGGCGAGCTCAAAATACCGGTCAGTAAAGCCATTCGCGAAGAACTTTTCAAAAATTTCAAAATCTTCTAGAAAAAAACGGGCCCCGTCAATGCCGGAACCCGTTCGCAATGTTGTGTTTGAATATCCTATCTGTTCACATATTCGTTGTACACCCTTTTTAACCAGGGAAGCATCATCCAGATGATGAAAAAAGCAGCCAGGGTAAGGATCATGTTGGTGAGGAAGAAGTTGGATTTTTTCTCGAACACATCCCATAAACCACTCAACACTCCGGAGAGCTTGTTCCCGATGGCTGTTGACAGGAACCATCCCCCCATCATGAGGGCGACAATGCGTTTGGGCGCCAGTTTCGAAACCAGCGACAATCCCATCGGACTTAAACAAAGCTCTCCGATGGTAATCACCCCATAAACCCCAAACAGCCACGAAACCGAAGCTTTATCGAGCCCGTTATGACTGAAAATGGCTCCGGCAGCAATTACCAGCCACGAGAGGGCTGAAATGAGCATCCCCCAGGCAATCTTTCCGGGCGTGGAAGGTTCTTTTCCCCTTCGGGCTAAAAAGCCAAAAAACCCAACCACCAACGGGGTTAGCAAAATCACAAAACCCGGGTTGATGGAAGCCTGCAATTCCGTGGGCCAGAGTTTGAGTACCCCATGTTCTTCCATCGATTGGTCTTTCACCTTCTCCCACTCATCCTCAGTAAGGTCGCCTGGCTTTCCGTCGATATTCCCCTTGGGAAGCTCCCCCTGGTAATTGTCGAAATAATAACTGGGGCCTGTTTCAAAACCCAATTCTTCGCCATGCAAACCCAGCACTACCCTGTCGCGCGGAACAGTCGATACTTCTTCGGTGCTGGCAATGGTATTGAATACCTGCTCGAGTTTGGGACCTACTTCACGTTTGGTATTGTTTTGGGCCCAGTAGGTCAATGCCGATCCGTTCTGGTGAAAAACAGCCCAGAAAATGATCACCACCCCGAAAATGGTCAGCAATGCAGCAATGGGTTCCTTTTCTTGTTTCGAAGCGGTACGCCAAACATTGAAAAAGAAAATCAGTACAGGGATACAGAAGAAGATAAAGGCATCGGTGGAGTCGTTGCCAAATACCGATCCAGGGATCATCCATCCAATAACGGCAGCAATGAAAGCCGGAACGAACATGGTCAATATGATGCGACCAATGGAGGTATCTTCGTTCCGTTTGGGCGAAATCTGATCGGCAGCTTTGATTTCGGGCACTTTAAAATTCCCGTAGGCAAACCAAATCAATCCGAGGATCATTCCCACCCCGGCAGCGGCAAAGGCCCAGCCCCAACCATAGGTGAGCCGCAAATAGGCTGCAACAAAATTACAAACAAAGGCCCCTAAGTTGATGCCCATGTAAAAGATGTTGTAGCCAGAATCCTTCAGGTGCAGGTATTCGGGTTTTTCGTACAATTTTCCCAGCAAAACCGAAACGTTGGGTTTGAACATGCCGTTGCCCAGAATGATGAGCAGCAAAGAGAGGTAAAAGGCCAGGTAACTGTTGGGGATGGCCAGTCCAATGTAGCCGGCAGCCATTAAAGCTCCTCCAATGTAAATGGCCCGTCGGTAACCAATAAGCCGGTCGGCCAGCAATCCGCCGAAAAACGGGGTCAGGTACACCAGGGCCAGGTAGGTTCCGTAAATATCGGCAGCAGCGGCCCGGGATAATCCCAAACCGGGGAAGGCCGATGATTTGGATTCCACCATGTAAAGGGTGAAGATGCCCAACATCAGGTAATAACCAAAACGCTCCCACATTTCGGTGAAGAAGAGAATCATCAGTCCCTTCGGATGTTTACTTTTCGCCATAGTTTATTTTTGTTTTAGTTGAATATGCAGGTGATTGCAATTGCATGTGGCAACGTCGATGAAGCCACAATAATAGCGATGCTGCAAGATAGACAAAATGATAAAACACCACATCGGCATCAAATGCTGTTTTACAGCTTAAGCTCATATAAAACAAAACCCAAATGATGTTCATTCGGGTCAGGGTTCGATCTGCAAATTACAAATCAAAGAATTCAGTTGTGGGGAACGAATTCTGGGAGCAAAAAATTGATGGGATTATTACGTGTTGTATGGAAAGTCATTAGGAAAAAGTCATCGGGAATCAATCGACTGGCCTGTTTCAGTTCGCTTCGCTTGCACATTGATTGTGTTAGTTGCTGTTCAGATCCCGATATCGCTTCGCTCATCGGGAT
>JAFGVJ010000235.1 GCA_016938055.1 Prolixibacteraceae bacterium | reverse complement strand
TCACTGATATCGAGCATTTTCAGGGAGGCCAGCTCTCCATCCCTGACATAGTCAGGTTCGTTGTCCTGACAGTCGAGTGCATAAAACTGTACCTGCGATGCATTCAGCAGGTCTTTCATGCTGTACATCATTACATTGGGATATACCGGTGAGAAACGGAACGATTTCCATCCATCCACCACGTAAGAGCCTAATCCAACTGCAGCTACGGCAAATCCTTCTTCGGGTTTCATGTGGGCCACCGGATAGTAATTGTACGACTGAGCCACCCCGCTGATGTGCGGATAGTAATAGCGCCCATGCTGAGTACCTACCAGTTCCTGCAGTACAATGGCCATTTTTTCTTCTTCAATTTTATGATGGATGGCACTGAAATAATTGCGGGCTTTATCGGAATACACCGAGGCGTAAATCAATTTGATCACCGTGAGGATGCGGTCCAAAAAACTGGCTTTGTTCTCCAGATGATTGGGAACAATGTAAGTGTCGAAAACACCGGCAAAAGGTTGGGTGATGGAGTCCTCGGAGGTGCTCGACGAGCGGATGGCTATGGGCTTCGAAACCTGGCTCACAAAATCACTGAGTTTCATGATCAGTTCGTCGGTGAGGCTGGCTTCCACAAATTTCTTGCGCAATTGCTGATAACTGATGTTGGGGTTGATCACTGCCTGTAACAATTTATTCCTCGATATGAATGATTGAAACTCATCGGTTCCGATGATGACCGTAACCGGGGTTAGAATGTTGATGCGGTCTTTCAGTGTAGAAAAATCGAGGTTGTAAATCAAGGTGTGAATGAAAGCCAGGCCGCGGCCTTTTCCGCCCAATGAACCGCTGGCATACGAAACAATGTTTTTTTCATCGAGGGTAGAAGTTTCCTCGAAGGTGAGGATTTTGCCCCTTTTCTTTTCTTCCTTGTATTGCTGAATGTTTTTCAGGAAGAACTGGCGCGATTCATCGAGTGTTTTGAAAGTACTTAGCTTGATGGGATTCAGCGTTTTTGCCAGTTGAATTTCTCCTCTCGACATCAACCATAGCGAAAGCTGGTTCTCAGAAGCATGGCGTTCGAACGATTCGTCGGGAACCACCCTGAGCAATTTTTCAAACTCTCGCAAAGTGCTAGCCACTCCCAATTTGTTACCATCCTTGTCGCGAAAGGTAAAGTTCCCGAAACCCAGGTAGCTGGTCAGGTACTTTTTCATATCGGTGAGCAGCGTTTCAGAGTTCTTGTTAATGAATTGCACGTTCAGTTGCCGGGCCAGTGCTTCGTATTCCTGCTCGTTCGATTGCAGGATGGTGGGAATGTCCGAAATGTGCGACTTGGCGTATTTGATAAAACGGATGCCCGCATTTTTGTCCTTTTTCCCCGATCGTTCAAATTCAACGTCGGAAATCACGCAAAGCAGAAAATCCTTGTATTTATTGAAGATGGTGATGGCTTCGTCGTAATTCCGGGCCATCAGTACTTTGGGTCGCGAACGCATTTTGGCAATTTTGTCCAGCTCGTTTTTCTCCACTTCGGGTAATAGCTGCTGTACTTGTCCAAACACGATGGAATACAGAATTTGCAGGTATTTTGAGTAATACAGCGGTGAATCTTCAATGAGCAGGATGACCCTCACCAGCCCCACTTTGGTGTCGTTTTCGACATTCACCTTGTCTTCAATGGATTTAACAATGGCGAAAAGGATTTGTGAATCGCCGTTCCATACAAAAAGTTTATCGACTGAGGGAATGGTGGGCACCAGGGTTTCAAAATAATTGAGGTCGCTTTTTTTATTGAGCAAAAGGTAAACGGGCAACGATGGCGCTTTCTGCTTGATCTGTTCACTGAGCACAAAGGGGGCATGCCGGTCGAGGCCTACCATCAGGATGACCAGGTCGAAGTGCGTGGTTTCCAGTAATTCCAGTGCTTCCTCTGCAGTAGCTACACCTGTAATACGGGGTAGTGAAAAGAGGCTGTACTGGTAAATTTCGCCCATGAATTTTTCAAAGAAGGTATCTTCGCTTTCCAGCACAAAAGCATCGTACAGCGCGGCCACAAACAGGATGTGCTTGATTTTGTACTTCATCATGTCGAGGTACACGTACTTGTCGAGGATTTGCTGGTTGAAATAAAGCTGAAGGGGCTTCTTGTTCCTGATCAATGATTTCTTGAACTCGTCGGCCTTATGGCTTTGGTTCGAAATGAACACGTTTTTGTGAAAAATTTCGCGGCCCTTATAGTTGTTGAGGTAGCCTGAAATCAATTTCCCGATGTTGATGAGCAGGTTGCGTTCTTCGGCCAGAAAAGGGCCTTCGTATGCTTTGGGGAATTGTTTGAGGTAATAAATTTCGATCCTTCCTTTTTTATTGTCGATGGTGACAAAATCTTCGCGCTGTACCCAGGGTGTTTCCCTGAATTGAAGGCTGGTATAGCTTTTTCCTTCGAAGCTGATCCGGGCCACTGTGTATTTCGGGTATTGCCACGAGTGAGGCAGGATGTTGCAAATGGCATCGAGGGTTTCTTCAATGGAAAGTCCTTCTTCAATTGCCCTGGATGTTTGGTTGATGGCTTTGAGTTCCTTGAGCCGTTCTCGGTTATCGTGCTGCAGCTTGTTGAATACTTCGCGGGTGGCTGAACCAGCCAGTAAATTGGCCAGGTTGATGAGCAGGTTGCGCTCTTCGGTTAAAAAAGGGCCCTCGTCGGCCAGGGGGAATTCCCGGGTGTAAAAAACCTCGATGTTTCCTTTGCTTTTGCCGGGCACTTCAAAGCTTTGAGAAATTTTCCAAAGGCTTTCTTCAAAGTAATGGCTCCGGAAAACCTTCTTCCCGTAGCTGATTCTCACGCAAGTGTAGTTGCTGTATTGAAACGATTCGGGCAACAGCTGACTGATTCCGGCCAATGCTTCTTCAAAGCTTTTACTTTTCTGAAGCATGGCTGTTGTACGGTTCAGGCCTTTCAGTTCCTTCAGCCGTTCGGTATTGAAAGCCAGCAGCTGTTGCAGTGAATCTCTCGATACAGAGCCGGAAATCAGCGCAGCCAGGTTGTCGAGTAGACTGCGCTCTTCAGCCAGAAAGGGGCCTTCATCGGCATCGGGAAAGGCTTTCAGGTAAAATATTTCGAGGGTGCCGGATTTGAAATTGGGGGTTTCAAATTCCTGTTTTAACAACCAGGGGCTTTCGCTGAAGCCGGGGCTGGTAAATTCCAGCTGATTGTAACGGATGCGCACCACGGTATCGGCGGGGAATTGCATGGCCTGGGGCAGCTCGTTGCAAATTTCCTGCAGCGATTCTTCCAGGGTTTGTCCTTTGTTCAGAATCCGGGTGGTGGCATTAATGCTTCGCAATTCCTTTTCCCTTTCGGTTTTATCGGC
>JAFGVJ010000234.1 GCA_016938055.1 Prolixibacteraceae bacterium | reverse complement strand
TTAATGGATTGGCTCTGGTAATTGTAAAAGCCAAAGCAGGTGTGAAAGGTACATTTACGGTGAAGGCTGAAGCAGATGGATTAAAAACCACAAAGGTCAGCGTCAGAAGCAGGTAGCATTATAGTTTTTATGTGCCTTGTCAAAATAATTGATGCTTCTCTTTACTGATAGCTCCAATGTCGATGGTAGCCAGTCGGATGCCCGGAAATTTCTTGAGTGTACTCAATTTCAAATTTGCGCTAAATGTTGATGAATACCAATTCTTAGCGGGAATTGAAAACCTTCATCTCACTTCCCACACATTTGCGGCCAGTACAAGTGGTGTTTCGGCCACATCGAGCACTTCCCACGACGAAGCATTGACATGTTCCCTGCACAAGGGAACGATGAACCAACGCTGATCGGGTGAATTGTACTTCCGCACAAAAGCACCTACCAGGTCTTTGTTCAAACAGGAACCTACCGGGCAATAAGTAATTTCAAGCCCGGAATATTTTTTCCAGTGGGTCAACCAACTTTCACATTCACATGAACGAATAACGGTCCCTTTTACATTGATCACCTTTGCCATATCGCCAAATATTAAGTAAACGACTTTGAAAGTAGCGAACGCAAAAGTTCAAAACAAAAAATCTTAGTGAATGGTCGGAAAATCTTTGTGAATGGACGGATTTTCCCTGTAAAGCAAAATGAGGGTTTGAAATTTTTGGCTGAATGATCGCTGGAAATTTCATCAGTGCTTTGCACATCCCTGTTATTCGGATGACGATGAAAATGGAAAAATCAAATAAAAATCGATTGATCTCATCATCGGAATACTCTTTTCAGAAAATCAGTCAGCTTCAACTTTTTTCAAACGAAGGGAACGCAAGGTCGATAATGAAAAAATCAAGGCTGCGCCAATGAGCAAGGCCCCCAAAACAAAAGGAGCTGAAGGAAACAACACAGGTCCATCATCTTTGGTGAAAAAGGCGAATATTCCGGTCATGATCAAGGGCCCAAATATAGAGGTAAGGCTCACCAGACTTGTAATACCGCCTTGCAATTCCCCCTGGCGGTTATCGGGAACCTGATTTGAAATAATGCCCATGATGGCCGGACCGGCAATACCCCCCAAACAATAAGGGATTAAAAAAACATACATCATCCAACCTTCATTGGCCAGGCTAAAAAGTATCATGCCTGTTCCCCACAGCAGGAAACCAATCATTACTGACTTTACTTCACCAATCCATGGTATGACAATACGAATTAACCCACCCTGAACCAGGGCCGCCATCACCCCTACTATGCCCAGACTGTATCCTACTTCAATAGCAGTCCACTCAAAACGGAACATGGTAAAAAATGACCAGGTGGACTGCAAGGAATGGGCTGCAATGTGAACCAAAAATAAGGAAACCAACAAACCTCCCACTACCGGGTAACTCTTCAGGTTTTTGATCGTGCCCAAGGGATGCACTTTATTCCAATCGAAAGCCCGGCGCTTCGATTCGGGTAATGATTCAGGGAGTATCAACAAACCGTAGATAAAATTGAGCATCGTAATAGCAGCAGCAGCATAAAAAGGTACCCTGATACCCCATTTACTCAAAAGTCCGCCAAGCACAGGCCCTATGATAAAACCCAGACCGAAGGCAGCACTGATCAAACCGAAATTCTGAGCACGCTTTTCGGGTGCACTGATATCGGCAACATAAGCCGTTGCTGCTGTTATGCTGGCACCGGTAATCCCTGCTAAAAACCGACCAATGAACAAAAAAGTGATGGTGGGAGCCCATGCATGTACCAAATAATCAATGCTCAGCCCGAGTAAGGAAAACAGGATGACCCTACGCCTGCCATAGCGGTCGCTCAGTGCACCCAAAACCGGCGCAAATAAGAATTGCATCAGGGCATAGGTGAAAATCAGCCATCCTCCATAGCGCGAAGCATCACTCAATCCTTTACCGGTTAACGATTGAATGAGTTCAGGAAGAATGGGAATAATGATCCCCAGACCTATGACATCTACCAGGATGGTCACAAAAATGAAACCCAGTGAAGCGTTTTGTCTTTTTGACATAGGTTTAGCGTTTTGTGTACAAGTGAGTTTTTTCTTACAACAAGCGTTCAAAACAAACAAGCATGAAAAAAAATTGTTGACTGCTCATCCACATGAAAGCAAAAAAACCCTTCAAAATACTTAAGGTAGCGCTGTCTTTTCAGCCTCCAATTCGGCCATTCTTTTGTCATATAGCCGTTCGAGACGACGCAACTTTTCGGCATCGTAATTCAACTGGCGAAAATGGTTCAATACTTCGGCAGCCAGGTTCATGTTTTTCTTCATCAAACTCAGGATGAACAAATTGCTCAAATTGTCATAGTCGGCCGGGTCGATGCGGTAGGATTTAAGGCAGTATTCATAGGCCAGATCGTGGTTTTTCTGCATCAAATAAATCATTCCAATGAGTTTATGGGCCGGAGCAGTCTCTTTCATCTGATTGGTAGCGACCAGTAATTCCATGGCTTCGCCCAGTTCTCCGCGCTGAATCAGCATCATGGCCCGGTCGTACACAGCTTCGAAGGTGATCTTTTTGATCACGGTTTTTTCAGGTGCTGCTTCTGAAGGCTCAACAAAAGCTGGGTTTTCAATGCGGATAAGTTTCAGCACCCTGTCCTTGTTTTCCCCATCTTTCACGCTGTGGTAAGCAGTGTAAAGGGGCAAGAGTATTTTCATGGACTGAAAAGTTTCGGGGCGAATGAACAAGGCCTTTTCCAAATCCTGAATGCCCTCGTGCATGCGTCCCATTCTGACTCTCAAAGTACCGGTCATATAATAGAAGAAATAATCAGCCGGCATATTGGGTGCCGAGAGAATGAGCGTCAGAGCCTCTTCATATCTTTTTTGGGCAATCAGGTAACGGCTGGCATCGAAGTACAAATCGGCAATGTAAGGGTGCAACCTGATTAGCGAAAGATATTCCTGAAAGGCCTTTTCATTCAAACCAGCCTTGGCATAAAACTGAGCCAGTTGAATGTGCTCGTCTTCAATGTGCCGATCGGTACTGCTTTTGATCAGGTAAGCATAGGCCATGGAATCAACCATGCCTGTTGGTCTGTAAGTTGCCAGAAAACGGTTTGTTTCATTTTCAGGTTTAAAAGGCCAGCCCGATTTAATTGAACGGATGTTTAAGTCGCCAATCAGACTATCGAGTTCAGTAAAACCCCAGCCCTGCCGGTAGCTTTGTGAAGAACGCAAGGGCATTTGAGGTGCTTGTTTCAGCAACTGATTGTCAACAATGGTGTTGAAGAAAGCTTCTGCCATCAGAAAATACCCATCGATGTTCGGATGCAGGTGTTCCAGCATCAGTTCATTTCCAATCAAACCATTGGGCGAAGCTTCTTCGAAATACTTTTTCATGGGAACCAGGGGAAGACCATATTCATTGCTGATTTGGGACAACACTTCATTCATGGCTTCGGGAGCCCTGAAACGGATCACATCGAGGTCTTTGGCCTTTTCATACAAGGTTTTGGCATCAAGGTAGTTTCCTTTTTCTGCTTCGATACTTGCTTGCCTGAACACGTCACTGGCTGCAGGGAGTTCATCAGTAGCGACCGATTGGAAGGGTGTTTGTTCACTGACATTGCTGACCAGCTCACTCATCAATACCGGGACATTTTGCTGGCCAGCTTTTTTTACCACTGCTTCCACATTTTTGCTGAATTGCTCAATGCCTTTGTGATAAAGCTTCGAACCATAAATGATTTCCTTGTCTTTAACAATGCGTGACATCAAAGTTTCAGCTTCATCGGCCTGTTTATCTGAAACACCCAACTTGATCTTCAGGAAAGCCCCCTGTAACAACTGATAAGTTTTCAAATGCACCAGTTTGATCCGTAGCAACTTCATCCATCGGGCATTTCCGCCTTTATCGACCGATCCAACGCCCATTACACCGTAATATTCATTGTGGCCGCCGTACAATAGCATCAAATCAGGCTTATGATCCAGAATTTCGTCAACCTGGTCGATGTAAGTATAACTATTGATGGCCGATGCCGATAGGTTCACCACTTCGATGCGCAAATGGGGATAGGCATCCTGTAAACGATAATAAAGAATACGTGGGAATGAGGTTCCGGCCTGATAGGGAAAGCCCCGGGTACTCGAACCACCCAGTACAAAAATACGGTAGCAGGTATCGGGTTTCTCTTCCAGAAAAATATCGTTGGTGGGCGAAGTGTCGTCCATGCGGGTAAAATAACGCTGGTTAACCTGACGATTGATTTCAAGATATCCCGGATAATTCTCTGAACGGACAAACAACGACAGATCAGTTCCGGTATGGAGCAAACGCAGGCTCCCTTCAAGCAAAAGAAAGAAGATGACGGGGATGACTAACAGCATCAGATTGAATACCCAACGTTGCTGTTTGGTCAGTGGTTTTTGCTGAATCTTTTGATTCGTCATATTGAACGATATTTTGAGTGAAGTCCTTTACAGACAATAGGCAAAAATATGATTATTCTGCATGTTTAAAAGGCCTTAGCCTTGATTTTGATCAAAAAAAAAAGGTTGCTGAATCAGCAACCTTTTTTCCTTATTGTAAAGTCAATTATTTTACAACTTTTGCAGAAAGGTTGTTACCTTTTACTACATACATTCCTGATTTCAGATCAGAAACATCGATAGAAGCGTTACCGTTAACAGTAGCGGTACGAACAACAGCACCTCTCAGGTCATAAACATTAACAACACCGTTCACATTGCGAACTTTCAGGGTATTGTTTTGAACAAAAGCACTTCCGGCAACAGTAGCAACTTCGTTTACACCAGTAGCTTCAGCCAGTTTAACCAAAGCGAAAGTACGGGTATCCTGCCATTGTTGGTCAGAGTTGTTGTTCCAGAATTGTTGTTGGGTACGACCTGCACCGGTATTGTCAGCAACAGCAATTTCAAATTTGATGTATTCGTTATCGAAAGCAGCACCTTCAGCCAAGATAGCTTTAGGATATACCATTTCGGCACTCCATTCTGATGCACCGTTCTCAACACCGAATTCAAAACCTTCGCCGCCAGTCATTGAACCAACATTCCAAGTGTTTGCATGAGCATTACCATCAACGTAGGCACCTTCTTCAGCTTCGCGCTGGGTGCGCAATTGCCAGCAACCTGCAGCGTAAGCACCGGTTTCGGTTGAAGTGGTATCCATGGAAAAGAAAGCTTCGAAACAATCTCTTTCATAAGAGTTAGGAATGGCTGCTGCATCGTTGTTCGGGGTGTCGTCCTGAACTTTAACGGCCAAATACATGTTGTCGTCATCGTGCATCAGGTTGAATTGTGCAGTCATGGCACTGGTTGAGTTGTTGCCACCAGCAATACCTATTTCAAACCAACCTTCGGCGGTCCATGGGTCATCAACGTCATCGATGTAACCATCAGCAACAGGTGCTTTGCTTGCAAATGCAACTTCAGCTTTAGGATCTTGAGCATTGGCCATGATTCCAAAAGCAGCTACAAATAAAATCAGCGTAAAAATTTTCTTCATAATTTCAGATTTTAATTAGTAATTAATAATAGTATGTAAACATTGAAAACAAATGTAAATTATTTTTTTAAAAAACTACATTCTTCAGTTCAAAAATGATCATTTTTTTTAATGTTTTCGGGAACTTCAGTAGTTTTTAACTTCTTTTAAGATTTCTGTTTGAATGCATAAAAATAATAAAAAACTGATTTTAATCACCAAAACATGAACCTTTTTTCATTTTCCATCAGGAAAATCATCAAACCCGCAATTGCAGCGAAATTTAATGATTTTCCGATGAAAAAAAATGCGCTTTGTTAGTAACTCTGTAATATTTTTTTAATAACCCTCATTTTGAACCAGTTTATGCTCGCCATAGGTGGCATTAATTTCCGATTGAGGAATGGGAAATAAGCCTTTGGTTTTGGTCCCCGGAGTGCCATTGGCATAGCCAAGTGGTCCCAGAACATGGTCAGCATCAATCTGATCGGGATCGCCAGACCAACGGACTAAATCAAAATAGCGCTCGGCTTCCAGTGCAAGTTCCAATCTTCGTTCTTTCTTAACATCAGCCAGTGTTAGCGTATTGAGCAAGGGCAAGCGGGCCCTTTCCCTTACTTTGTTAACATATTTAAGTGCTTCACCATTGTTTCCGCTTCGTACATAAGCTTCAGCCAACATCAGGTAAACATCAGCAAGGCGTAAAATAATATCATTGTTGGCAAAACGGTTGTAAGCATTACTGACAGCATTATTTGGATCGGGATAATGTTTGCGGTCCCAATAACCATCACGGGCACTCACCCAGTTAATTGGGCTGGGTTTGCCCATGGTTTTATCGTACCAGGCCTGCAAGGAATCACTGAACAATACTGTGGCATGCAGGCGTACCATGTCGTTTTCAGCCATAAAGGCATCCACCAATAACTGCGTTGGTTGATTGAACCCCCAACCGGAGGTGATGGTATCGTTAAACGTAACACCACCACGGGGCCCCATCAGGTAGATATCGGAGTTTCCTTCGTTTCCGCCACCCATGCTCATGGAAAAATTAATTTCAAATATCGACTCAATGCCATGCTTGTTGCTGCCTTTAAATACCTTCCAGTATTCATTTTCCAATTGATAATTTGAATTAGCATCCACCTGTTTCAGTATTTCAATGGCTTTGTCGTATTTTTTATGGTAGAGATAAGCTTTCCCTAACAATGCCTGCGCACTGGCCAGGGTTGCCAGTCCATTCGCCGGATCGTTCATCCCTTCGCGGATTTGCAGGTCACCACTGGCAATGGCTTCTTCCAGCAGCGTTTCGATGTAAGTCAGGGTTTCGTCGTAAGTGGAACGTGGAATAATTTCATCGGGTAAGGGAACATGATCCACAATAGGCAAGCCCCCAAACATTCTGGATAAATAGAAATAGTAAAATCCTTTTAAAAATTTTGCCTGCGCGATGGCACTTTTCTTATAAGGCGTATCGGGTTCAACATTGTCGATGATCAGGTTGGCCCTGAAATTTCCCATGAAATAGGCACGCCACATGCTTTCGAGATTAAAACCAATGTCCACCGGACTTACGGTATAAATATCGGCGGCCTGATAAGTTGGTTGGTCGTTTACATCGTTTCCACCGGCATAGGCATCATCGGAGGCAAAATTGCCCCAGGTTTTGAGTGACCCTCCCCATTGCTGCAAACGCCATACCCAACCCATGGGGTCATAGGCGGCAACCAGGGCCATGTTCACCTGCTCGTCAGTTTGGTAATAGGCATCGGCTGTCTCCTGGGTCGATGCCAGCTCCAGGGCACTGTTGGTACAGGCACCTATGGTGAAAAAAACCACGATAGCTGCCAACAGTTGTTGATATTTGTATTTTGCTTTCATTTTTCTTGTTCTTTAATCAATTGTAGGATTTAGAAAGATACATTGATACCGGTTGTCAGTACGCGTGATGCAGGGTATAGTCCACGATCGACGCCATAAGTACTGGGATCGGAAGCAACAACCTGACCTATTTCAGGATCGGTTCCCGGATATTTGGTCAAAGTAAGTACGTTCGATGCTGCCACATACAAGCGGAGCCTGCTAATACCAATTTTGCTGGTGATCTGTGAGGGCAATGTGTAACCAAGGGTCAGGTTTTTCAGGCGCAGATAATCCCCGTCGAAAACGTTGATGTTGCTCCAGTTGAAGTTTCCTGTTGAGTTCCCGTAACGTCCAATGGCAGCCGAAGCACGCGGAATGGTGTTGGATGTTCCTTCACCGTTCCAGCGATCGGAATAATAATAGTTGGGTTTGTTATACATCAAACGGTCGGTACGCATAACCGCAAAGAACAACTGATTTCCCGTGACCCCTTGCAGGAAAGCACTGAAATCAAATCCCTTGTATTCAAATGAAAGATTCATACCAAAGGTCCAGTCGGGCATAGGTTTTCCCAGGTAACTCAGTGCATCGACCCCGGTAATAATTCCGTCGTTGTTCATGTCTTCGTATTTCACATCACCCGGAATGGCATTGCCCATGATCGGCTTACCTGCTTCACTGACATAAGCGTCAATTTCTTCCTGATTCTGGAAAATACCCAGGGCATTGTAACCCCTGAAATAATAGACCGGATAGCCTGCTTCGTAACGGGTTACAGCATCGTTGATCCCAATGCGGATACCATCCATGAAAGTTCCTTCGGTCCCATACGATAAGACTTCGTTTTTCAGATATGAAGCATTCAGCGAAACGGCATATTTGAATTCATGATCGGAATCACGGAACGACAAATCAAATTCTACTCCTTTGTTTTGTACTTCACCCGAGTTCACAAAAGGAATGTTGTTGAATCCCAAATACAAAGGTACCAGGGCATTTTGTGATAGCTGATCCTTGGTCCGCTTGTCGAACAAATCGATGGTTACACCCAATTTGTTGTCCAGCAACAACATCTCGAGCCCCAGGTTCGACTGTTGGCTGGTTTCCCAATGCAGCAGCGGGTTGCCCGGATTGTCGGGTACAGCACCGCTATTCAGGTTGCCGTTCACATCGGGGTAAAAAATGCCTGAGCTAACAATGAGGGAAGTATATTGGAATGGAGAAAGCACCTGCTTGTTTCCGTTTTGTCCCCAACTATACCTGATTTTCATGGAATTGATGAAGGAAATGTTGTTTTTGAAGAAATCCTCACGACTGATGTTCCAGCCCAAAGAGAAGGAAGGGAAAATTCCAAAACGTTGCTGGGGGGCAAACATACTGGATCCATCACGACGGACATTGGCCTGGGCCATGTATTTTTCCTTGTAGTTATAAACGAACCTTCCGAAGTATGAATTCTGAATTTCGGCATAATTGTTAATAATCTGTGTTCCTGCAGGATCGTTCACATTGATGGTTCCCAATCCGCCCCCAACCTGAGGAATATTTTCCGCCAGCTGGTTTTGCGTATTGTACAGGTAGGCGTATTTTACATCGTTGTGAGGCACATTGTAGCTGAGCACATCGAGATAAACCGGCATGTAGTTTTCATACGAGAAACCCGCAAGCACTTCAATATTATGATCGCCAAAGGAATTGTTATAGGTAGCATAATTCTCGTAAGCATATTTGTACTGACGAACGAAAGTATTCCGAAGGGTCACATCGGTGGTATCGTTAGAGCGGTTTTGTTCTTCGTTGTAATAATATTTTGGCGTGAAGATGTTGTTGTAGGTAAGGGAGTAATCGAGCGAAAGTTTCGCGTTGAAACGAAGATGATCACCGAGCTGTAATTGTGCGTGCACATCGCCCAGCATCTTGTCAATGGTGGTGGTGTTGTGTGTATTGTGAATCTGAGCCAGAGGGTTGTTGGCCTCTCCCACCGTCTTGTCCGATAAGTGATAATACTGTCCTTCATCGTTTTGAACCAGCGCATTGAATCTTGTTGTAGCCCCCACATCGTTGGGGTTGGGCTGAAGGTTGGAAGGCAATTCAGCAATATCATTGTAATAGACCGGAACGGTTGGATCGAAAAACATGGCATTGGAAATGATGCCGCCAAATTCGCTCGACTCATTCAGGTTATTCTTCTTCGAGCGCGAATAGGTTACGCGTGAACCAACTTTCAGCCAGTCACGGATATCGGAATCGGCATTCAGGTTGAAGGTGTAGCGGGTGAAATTGTTTTGATCACCACCGATAATCCCATCCTGAGAATAATGGGTGGCACTCAGGTACATCTGGCCTTTATCTGACGAAGATGCAAAAGAAATGTTGTGTTCATCGACAGGGGCAGGACTCAGGATTTGTTCCATCCAGTTGGTGTTGGCGTTGGCTGCCCGCCATGCTTCGTAATAGGGCAATTTGGCGGTTACGCGTGGTGATTCGGGATCACCACCACTTTCATGGATCAAGGCCTGATATTCGTAATCGATGAAAGCCTCGCCATCCATCATTTCGACATAATTAGATACCGTCTGAATACCATGGTAATAGTTGTAATTGATTTCAGAGGCACCTTTTTTTGCTTTTTTGGTGCTAATGATTACAACCCCATTGCCTCCTTCAGAACCATAAATAGCAGCCGAAGCAGCATCTTTCAGTACTTCAATGGACTCAATATCGCTGGGTGACAGAAAATCGATGCTCGAAGTTTTGATCCCATCAACAATAAACAGCGGATCATTTTTCCCGTTGGAGCTGTTTCCTCTGATTTTAATGGACATGGGGCTACCGGGCGAACCAGAAGTTTGAGCAACATAAACCCCCGATGTTTTTCCCTGAAGGGCCTGATCAATACGGGCCACTTTCACAGAGGAAATCTCCTTTTCGTCGAGTTTGGAAATGGCACCGGTTACCAGACTTTTCTTCTGAACACCATATCCCACTACCAATACCTGATCGAGTCGCTGAACATCTTCAGTCAGGACCACATCAATCACATTACTATTGGCCACAGGCATTTCCTTGCTTACAAATCCAATGTAAGAAAACACCAGCACACTTTCCGGGGAACTGACCTTGATGGAGTAATTCCCGTCAAGGTCTGAAATCAGCCCCCTTGAAGTACCTTTAATTTGTACAGTTGCACCAGGCAAACCGATCCCATCTTCTCCTGTAATTTTACCGGTGACCGTTCGTTCCTGGGCGTACGATTGCACCATGCAGAAGATGAGCATGAGTAAAAATGAGATTTTTTTCATAGTGATTTATTTGTTTAAGCATTAGGTTCTCGTTTGTCAGATTCGTGATGGCAACATTCAATGATACATGGTAAACCTGAATATTCTTCATTTCGTTTGCTTCAATGCGTTGATTTCACATTTACACCACATCACTGGATTCAAATTTTTATACAAACAGGCTCAGTCGTTTATCAATCGCCTCACTTCTCATAAAAAATTAATGTGTATTTTGTACACATTACAAATATATAAAAAAAAGAATCACTTCATCACCATTCATTGGTGATTAAATAGATGTTGTACAAAATCTAAAAAATGTTCGAAAATGGACAAATACAGAAGAAACTACCTATAACACACTCTCAATCAATGCGGAAGTGGTAAACGAATGAGTTGTGAATTCCAGGGTTCGGGATATTGAATATCGCTGAGGAAAAGCCCTTTGGCCAAAGCCGATGCACCGGCTCTGGATCTGTCCCTGCTTTCGATGATCATTTTAAAGTCATCGATGCTGCTTTTACCCCTTCCCACGTCAACCAGGCTTCCAACAATGGCCCGCACCATGTTGCGCAAAAAGCGGTCGGCCTGAATTTCAAAGACCAACAAGCCCTCACGCTGTGTCCATTCAGCTTTTACAACTTTGCAGTTGTTGGTTTTCACATCGGTGTGTAGTTTGCTGAACGAGGTAAAATCGGTGGTCTTCAACAAGTGGCCGGCAGCCAGGTTCATCAGCTCCAAATTGAGTGCATAGGGCACAAAGCTTGTGAGTTGATCACGAAAAGGTTCCTTGTGGGTACTGATATAATAATGGTAGGTCCTCGAAATGGCATCGAAACGTGCATGCAGTTGCTCATGGACTTCAAATAGCTGATCGATACGGATGGAACGGGGCAGCAAACCGTTTAGTTTGGCAACGTGCTTAAGCGGCTCATCGAGCCTCAAGCTTGTTTCGAAATGAGCCACATAAAAAGAGGCATGAACACCGGTATCTGTTCGGCCAGCACCAGTAACTTCAATGGTTTCTCTCAGCAATAAGGACAAGGCTTTGCCCAGCACCTCCTGCACCGTGATGGCATTGGGCTGAAACTGCCATCCGTGAAAGTCAGTGCCATTGTAGGCCAACTGTAAAAAATAGCGGGTTTTTGTCCTGTTCTCCATCCTGCCCTTTTTCTGCTAAAAAACATGCCAAATATACACATTCACCCCTTGATGCCTGATGAAACAACACCGATTTTGTTTTACATTTTTTTACAATCGTTAAGGGAGTATTAAAATATGAGTTCGTTACACACTTCTTAAATAGCTCATTATATGTATTTTAAATAAAGAAACATCAAAGAATTACTTAACATTTTTTAACTGCAATTCATTTCTGTAATTTTGGCATTCTATTATTTTCGTGGAGCAATTTTAAAAGGTAAAAACGAAGTAATTTCATTCTTAAAAATCAATCGACATGACAGTCAATACCGACATTAAAGCATTGAATGAAAAAATTGAAAAGGAGAGCCAGTTTATCGACTTGCTTACCATGGAGATGAACAAAGTAATTGTAGGCCAGAAACACCTTATCGAAAGTTTGATGATCGGCTTGTTATCAGACGGGCACATCTTGCTGGAAGGAGTTCCGGGTTTGGCAAAAACCCTGGCCATCAATACCCTTTCGAAGATCATCGATGCCGATTTTGCACGTATTCAGTTTACGCCCGACTTGCTGCCAGCCGACTTGCTGGGTACCCTCATTTACAGTCAGAAGAAGGAAGAATTCGTAGTGAAAAAAGGTCCCATCTTCACCAATTTTGTTTTGGCCGATGAGATAAACCGTGCACCCGCCAAAGTACAATCGGCGTTGCTGGAAGCCATGCAAGAAAGACAAATTACCATTGGTGATCAAACATACAAGCTGGAGGAACCCTTCCTGGTAATGGCCACGCAAAACCCTATTGAGCAGGAAGGCACCTATCCCCTGCCCGAGGCCCAGGTTGACCGTTTTATGCTGAAAGTAGTGATCAATTATCCCAAAAAGGAAGAGGAAAAACTCATCATCCAGCAAAATCTGCTGAAGAAATTCCCCGAACCCAATACCATTTTAACACCCGCCGACATCATCAAGGCGCGCGATGTAGTCCGTGAGGTATACATGGATGAAAAAATCCACAAATACATTGTCGACATTGTATTTGCCACCCGTACACCCAAGGAATACGGACTCGAAAAATATGCCGACATGATCAACTATGGAGCTTCGCCCAGGGCCAGTATCAGTTTGGCACAAGCTTCGAAGGCTTATGCTTTTATCAAACGAAGGGG
>JAFGVJ010000233.1 GCA_016938055.1 Prolixibacteraceae bacterium | reverse complement strand
AATTCAAATCTAATTGGACTTGTGCTGAGCTACAGATTGTAAAGTATTTTTGGGAGAAAAATGGATTCCGTTGGCACCAAGATAAAATGAAGATTAACTCATTCAAATTGATTACTTTTGAAACAAAAAAGAATCATGCATGCAATTCTGATTAATAAAAAAGATGACTTAATTACTATTTGTCAACAACTTAAAATTAAAAGACTATATGCATTTGGTTCAGTTGTCACTGGAGATTTCCGTGAAGACAGTGACCTTGATTTCTTAATTTCGTTTTATGACAATATTTCTCCCGAGGAATATGCCGACAATTTTTTTGCGCTTCATTATAAACTCAGAGAGATTTTCAATAGAGAAATTGACATTGTAACAGAAAGATCTCTTTCAAATCCATACTTCATAGAAAGTGTTAATGAAACAAAATCCTTGATTTATGAAGCGTGAGATAAGAAAGCACCTTTATGACATAAACACTTCAATTGATTCAATTTATGAATACCTTGGGGAACAGAGAAATTTCTTTGAATATCAGAACAATAAACTTCTTCGTCGGGGAATTGAAAGAGAAATCGAAATAATAGGTGAAGCAATGAATCGGGTTTTAAAACTTAACCCAGATATTAATATAAGAAATGCCAGGCAAATAATAGATACTAGAAATTGGGTCATTCACGGATACGACAAAGCTGATGATGTAGTTATTTGGGCAATTGTTTTAAAGCACCTACCTGAACTTAAAAAAGAAATAGTAAAATACCTTGAAAATGATTAAGCCAGTTGCTAATTTTCCAGCAACCAGTCTTCAGTCTTCCGTCTTCGACCTCCCGTCATCCCGGTAATCTTTCACCTTGCTGAAATCGATCCCCAGGTGAATGTCGGTATTGTAATAGGAGCTTTGGTTCATCGCTTTCATTTTTCTTAGGCCGGTGATCCATAAAAGGGCCACAAAGGGAACAAAAAACAGCAGGAGCCAGGGCACGCCGGCCATCAGCACAAAATCGTAAAATCCATGCAGGGCAAAGGGCCACAGAAAGGAAGCGAAAAGATACTTTTCCCTTTTCGTGGGATAGAACCTGGCCAGGCCCATGAAATAGCCCATGGTAATGCCGAACACCGCGTGGGCCGGCACAGCGGTAAAAGCCCTTACCAAACCGGTCGACAATCCGTTGTTCATAACGTACAGGATGTTCTCAACCCCGGCAAAGCCCAGCGAGATAAAGGTGGCATAAACGATCCCGTCGAAATGCTCATTGAAGGAAGGACTCTTCCAGATGAGCAGGATAAAGGCCAGGTATTTGAAGGCTTCTTCACAGAGGGCTGCCACCATAAACGCATCCCAGAAACCTTTGGCTACACCCCTGAAGGCACTGCCCGCACTGTTCATCAGTTCTTCGGTAAAGATGACGGGGAAAACAATGATCACCCCCATGAGCATGGCTTTGAGCAACAAACCCCAGGGTTCTTTTTCGTACTTGTCCCTGAAATAAATGTAAAAGGCGATGATGAGCACAGGGGCTAGGGCAAGGGCAATCAATCCGTTCATATTAGCCAATGCTTTCGATCAGTTTTCCGAAAATGGCTTCCAGTTTTGGCGCTGCAACAGCTGCCACATCGAGCACCTCGGCATGCTGGTTGCCGCCTTCGGGAATGGCCAGCCCGTTGTTGGTCACCACCGACATGCCAAACACCCGCATGCCCATGTGATTGGCCACAATCACTTCAGGTACGGTTGACATGCCCACTGTATCGCCGCCAATGATGTTCAGGAAACGGTACTCGGCCGGTGTTTCAAAGCTAGGCCCTGTTAAACCCACGTAAGTTCCTTCGTGGAGCAGGATGTTGGCTATTTTGGCATAATCCCTGGCAATGGCGCACAATTCGGGGTGGTAGGCCTTCGACATGTCGGGGAAACGCGGCCCCAGTTCCTGATGGTTTTTCCCAATGAGCGGATTGGTACCAAACAGGTTGATGTGGTCGGTGATCATCATCACGTCGCCCACCCTGAAATTCAGGTTGATGCCGCCGGCTGCATTGGAGACCAGCAAATTTTGTACGCCCAGTTGTTTAAAAACCCTGATGGGGAAAGTGACTTGTTCCATGGGATAGCCTTCGTAAAAGTGAAAGCGTCCTTTCATGGCAATGATGGGTTTCCCGCGGAATGTTCCGAAAATGAGTTCACCGGAATGACCTTCGACGGTTGAAACCGGGAAATTGGGAATCTCGTGGTAAGGCAACACATGTTCAGCATCGATCTGATCGGCAAAACGCCCCAGTCCTGATCCCAGTATGACGGCAGTTTTAGCGCTGAATTTTGTTCTTTGCTGAATGAACTTTGTAGTTGCTTCTATTTTCTGTAACATAATTTAAAATTCGCTTGTTGAATGTATCTTTTGCCCTGTCGAGAAATCTGATTTCGATGGGAATATAATAAAGCTGCTTGAAAAAGTTAGCGGGCTGATCTTTGACTGATTTCAGCCTTACCAGGTCTTTTTCGGTTGTAATGATCAATTTCGAAGGGTTTTCGATTTGTTGAAAGGTTTCGTTGAATTTTTCCAGATCGGCCGCAGTATAGTTGTAATGATCGGGATATTTCAGGTGGGTAATTTCGCCCACCTGTGGTTTCAAATAGTTTGTAAGGGGTTCGGCATTGGCAATACCGGTAATAAGCAGGACCGAATAATTGCGCATGTTATCGCTGAATAAGGCCAATCCTTTTTCGGCAGGGGTAATTTCGCCATACACAATGGTGGTGAAAAAAAGGTTTTGATAAGGACGCAGATCGAGTTTATTCTTGATGACCCTTTGATCAATGGGTTGCAAGGTGGGCGGGCACTTGGTGTAAATGATGAAGTTGGCCCTGTATTTAGCATTGGTCGATTCACGAAGCCGGCCATAAGGTAAGAGGTAATCGTTGAAAATCTCCCTGGTAAAGTCAATCAGCAAAATGTTGATGTTGGCCTTTACACTTCGGTGCTGAAAGGCATCGTCGAGCACAATGGCATCAATTTCGTGGTGGGGATCGGCCAAAAGTTTCTTGATCCCCACTTCTCTTTTTTCACAAACTGCTACCGGTATTTCGGGAAATTTCTGTTTGATCTGTACCGCTTCATCACCTATGTCGTCGATGGTTGATTGTATCGTGGTCATCACAAAGCCCTTGGTTTTTCGTTTATAACCACGGCTCAGGTAAGCAACATGAGTATTTTTTTTCAGAATGGAAATGATGTATTCGGCGTGGGGCGTTTTGCCGGTGCCCCCTGCTGTAAGATTCCCTACCGAAATGATGGGTATATTAAATTCGTGTTCTTTGAACAGGTTAATGTCGTACATGAAGTTTCTGATGGATACCACCAGTCCGTAGAGCATTGATAAAGGATAAAGGAATATTTTCAGCATGTTAAAAGGATCTGCGCCCAATTTACGAAGAAGTGTGATGGCAGCAAAAAAAAGTTGCCCGTCATTTGACGGGCAAGCTCATTTAATATGCCGAAAAGGTCATTATTCCAGTTCCAGTCCGTAGGGCATACGGGCCATCACTTCGTTCTTTTTACTAATGTTTTGCAGTGAGCGGTAATACCTGGCAGCTTCGCCCAGTTCGTTTTCAATCACACGGTTTTTTACCTGTGACGATAAATCGGAGAAGAAGGACTCAAATGGATCTTTCTGTTTGGGCAGGTTGGCGATGCGATAGTTTTCGATCCCAGCCATGCCGGCTGCAATTTCGATGGCATCGTTCAGATCGCCCAATACGTCGACCAAACCCAGCTCAAGTGCATTCTGTCCGGTCCATACGCGTCCCTGTCCAATGGCATCCACCTGCTCGTAACTCATGTTCCGGCCTTCGGCAACATGGTTAACAAAGGTAGCATACACATTTTCCACCATGTTTTGCATCAGGGCAGTTTCAGTGGCTGTCATGGGGCGGTTTACCGAAGGCATGTCGCTCAGTTCATTGGTTTTTACCAGGTCGTGATAGATGCCCAGTTTGTCCTCCAGAAGTGTTTCGAAATTGGGAACCAGGCCAAATACCCCGATAGAACCGGTAATGGTTGAAGGATTGGCCACAATGGTGTCGGCAGCACAGGCAATGTAATAACCACCCGAAGCCGCCAGGTTACCCATGGAAACAACGGTTGGTTTCTCGGCAGTTGTCAGTTGAATTTCGCGCCAGATGAGTTCCGAACCCAGTGCACTTCCGCCGGGTGAATTGACCCTGAGTACCACTGCTTTGATGGTGGAGTCGAGGCGGGCCTGACGTATTTCACGGGCCAGGGCACGTCCGCTGATTGTTTCAGCATCGTCGATGGAGCCATCTACATT
>JAFGVJ010000232.1 GCA_016938055.1 Prolixibacteraceae bacterium | reverse complement strand
TGCCCAGAACAAGACTCGAACTTGCACACCGTAACCGGCACCAGCCCCTCAAGCTGGCGTGTCTACCAATTTCACCATCTGGGCAAACTATTTTGAACTCTTGATGCTTTAAAACCTGACAAATACGATTGATCGATTTGGCTGGCGTGCTACCCCCCGATAGCTATCGGGACACCATCTGGGCATTTGTTCCTTTGTATTGGAACGGATGCAAAAGTAAAAAAATCCCCAATCCTGCCAAAATAAAAAAAAAGAATTCGTCATTTTTTCACTTTGTTCTCTTCTCGTATTGTGCATCTGTCACAATTCCCTGTTGATCAATCACAAACCGATAGGTTTCTTCCTTCACAAACGATGGACTTACCCGCTTGTCAAGGGTGAAATCACCGGTACTGATTTCTGTTGCACGAACATGAGTTTCCTTCACGTATACAAAAAGTTGCTTTCCACCTTCGAGGTCCACAATTTTCTGAGGTTCACCAAAAGCCTTCAATACTGCTTCGCGCCCCTCTCCTTCGAACTGCCTCTCAACTTTTTGCTGAATACTGCAAAAGGAAAACAAGAGGATCACTAACAGACTCATGAAATATTTTATCATATGTTATGAACATCATTTTTAGGGTAAAAGCCTTCTGAAACTGCATTTTAATCCATTGTTAACAGTTCCCGGCGATGGTTCGAAAGATAATCCTTTTTCCTTTTAACCTGGTCAAATTACTATATTTGCACCGTTAAAAGTTCTTAATGTAAATCTTCAACATGATGATTATTTTCTTTCACGTACCTGACAGTAACTACATTGCTCTGAGTACAAAAAATCCACTTTCGGAAACCGACCTCGATAAACTGTCATGGCTGTTTGGCAACGCCGTGCTCATCCATCAAACAAACATAGAGGGATGGTTTGTCGGGCCACGAAAAGAAATGCTGACTCCCTGGAGCACCAATGCTGTTGAAATTACCCAGAACATGGGAATCAACGGCATTTTTCGTATCGAAGAATACGTGAAAGTTAAAGATGAACATGCCCGTTTCGATCCCATGTTGCAACACCTGTACAATGGGCTCGATCAGGATTTGTTCACCATCGTAAAACAACCCGACCCGGTATTGTATATCAACGACATTGCCGCCTACAATCAACAGGAGGGCCTGGCCTTAAGTGCTGAAGAAATTAACTACCTCGAATCGGTTTCTCAAACTTTAAACCGACGGCTTACCGACAGTGAAGTCTTTGGTTTTTCACAGGTAAACAGCGAACACTGCCGCCATAAAATCTTCAATGGCACCTTCATCATCGACGGAGAAGAAAAGGAACTTTCCTTGTTCAAGCTCATCAAGAAGACCTCGGCCATCAATCCCAACAAAATCATTTCAGCTTACAAAGACAATTGTTCTTTTGTGGAAGGACCTGTGGTGGAACAATTTGCGCCCAAAACTCAGGACAAGGCTGATTTCTTTGAAATCAAAGACATTCCGACCGTGCTTTCGCTCAAAGCCGAAACCCATAACTTTCCCACCACCGTAGAACCCTTTAACGGTGCTGCCACCGGTACTGGTGGTGAAATTCGTGACCGTATTGCAGGAGGAAAAGGCGCCCTTCCCATTGCCGGAACAGCTGTATACATGACGGCCTATCCGCGTACCGAAGCCGGAAGAGCCTGGGAACAAAGCACCGAAGAACGCCCATGGCTATATCAAACACCCGAAGAAATCCTCATCAAAGCCTCTAACGGCGCCAGCGATTTTGGAAATAAATTTGGACAGCCACTCATCAACGGCAGTGTTTTCACGTTCGAACATTTTGAGAATCACAAGAAGTTTGCCTTCGACAAGGTGATCATGCTGGCCGGGGGAATTGGATTCGGAAAAAAAGACGACAGTCTGAAAGATATCCCGGTACCCGGACAAAAAGTGGTACTACTGGGCGGCGACAACTACCGCATTGGTATGGGAGGTGGTGCAGTATCGTCGGTAGCAACCGGTGAATTTGCCAATAAAATTGAATTGAATGCTGTTCAGCGTGCCAATCCCGAAATGCAAAAACGGGTATACAATGCCATCCGTGCCCTGGCCGAAAGCGATGAAAACCCCATCGTATCCATCCACGACCATGGTGCAGGCGGACATTTGAACTGCCTTTCCGAATTAGTAGAAAGTACCGGTGGTGTGATCAACATCGACCAGTTGCCGGTGGGTGACCCTACCCTTTCGCTCAAGGAAATTGTGGGCAACGAATCGCAGGAACGAATGGGCCTCGTCATTCGCGAGGAAAACCTCGATACCCTTCAACGGATTGCCGATCGTGAACGTGCTCCCATGTACGTGATTGGCGAAACGACCAACGACATGCGCTTCACCTTCCAAAAACTGGAAACCGGTGAAAAACCCATCGACTGGAAATTGGAACACATGTTTGGCAATCCGCCCAAAACCATACTGACCGACCAGAAAATCAATCCCGGGTTTGCGCCGCTCCATTACAAGCAAACACTTGTTCAGGAGTATGTCGAACAGGTATTACAATTGGAAAATGTGGCCTGTAAAGACTGGCTCACCAACAAGGTTGACCGATCGGTCACCGGCCGTATTGCCAAACAACAATGTGCAGGAAAATTGCAATTGCCCCTGAACAATTTGGGCGTGATCGCCCTCGACTACCGGGGGAAGAGCGGTTTGGCCACTTCCATCGGACACGCTCCAGCTGCTGGTCTGATCCATGCCGCCAATGGCTCCATTCTTTCGATAGCCGAAGCTTTGACCAACATTGTTTGGGCCCCCATGACCGATCATATTCGCAGCATCTCACTGAGTGCCAACTGGATGTGGCCCTGTAAAAATCCGGGTGAAGATGCCCGCATTTACGAAGCCGTTCAGGCAGCCAGCGATTTTGCCTGCGCTTTGGGGATCAATATCCCTACAGGCAAAGATTCCTGTTCAATGACCCAGAAATATCAGAACGAAGTGGTTTACTCCCCAGGAACGGTCATCATCTCGGCCACAGGTGAAGTAAGCGATCTGAAAAAGGTGGTGGAACCGGTATTGGTACAGGATCTTGCACTTTACTACCTCGATTTCTCAAATGCACCCCGCGAACTGGGCGGAAGTGCTTTCGCGCAAATTCTTTCCTGCTTGGGTAGTGCTACCCCAACGGTTGCTGACCCCGACTATTTTGCCAGGGCGTTCAATACCATTCAAAGCCTTATTGCCGAGGGTCTTATCATGAGCGGTCACGACATTGGCGGAGGCGGTTTCATCACTTCGCTGCTGGAGCTTTGTTTCTCCGATAACGAAAGTGGGCTCGACCTCAACCTAACTGACCTGAACGAACCCGACAGCATCAAGTTGTTGTTTGCCGAGAATCCGGGCATCGTATTCCAGGCCAACGAAGCAGTAGAAGAAAGATTCAATGCCATGAAGCTACACTGTATCAAAATTGGGAAACCTACCAACAACCAAACTGTGACCATCGTTAACCAAAACGATGTTTTCGAATTTGACGTCCCCAGCTTGCGCGATCTTTGGTTCAAAACCTCTTACCTGCTCGACCGGAAACAAAGTACTCCGGCACTGGCACTGGAGCGTTATCAGAACTACCGTAAAAACGAGTTGAATTTTAACTTTGGAACCTTCAGTGGCAAGGCTAAAGACTTTGGCATTGAACTGAACCGGCGCGAAAAAACCGGTTTGCGCGCTGCCATCATTCGTGAAAAAGGGGTCAATGGCGATCGTGAAATGGCTTACAGCCTTTACCTGGCCGGTTTCGATGTGAAGGACGTTCACATGACCGACCTGATTGCTGGCCGCGAAGACCTCTCGGATGTAAACATGATTGTTTTTGTGGGTGGTTTCTCCAACTCCGATGTTCTGGGTTCAGCCAAAGGCTGGGCCGGTGCCTTCAAATACAATGAGAAAGCCCGTATTGCCCTCGAAAATTTCTACCAACGCTCCGATACCTTAAGTTTGGGCATTTGCAATGGCTGCCAACTCATGGTTGAATTGAACTTGATTGGACTGGATCAGCAACACCCCATCAAAATGTTGCACAACGAAAGCCATAAGTTCGAATCAAGCTTCCTGAATGTCACCATTCAACCCAATCAATCAGTAATGATGGGCAACATGGCAGGAAAAACACTGGGTGTTTGGGTGGCCCATGGTGAAGGAAAATTCAGCATGCCTGCCGGTGAAGACCAATACAACATCACCGTGAAATACACCCGCGAAGCTTATCCGGGCAATCCCAATGGTTCTGATTTCAACACTGCCGGAATTTGTTCAAGCGATGGACGCCATTTTGCCATGATGCCCCACCTCGAAAGGGCCATCTTTCCCTGGCAATGGGCTTATTACCCCAACGAGCTAAAATCCAATGAAATCACCCCTTGGATAGAAGCTTTTGTTAACGCCCGAAACTGGATTGCAGCAAAAGTGAAGAAATAGTACAACCAGCATGATACCAAGACGCACCTTTTTGAAAAATATCCCCGCCGGAGCAATCCTGACAGCAGTACCAGCTATGTTTACTGGATGCAACAGGAATGAACTGGATCAAAGCATCATTCAAAAGGTGAAGATGGCCATGCTTTCCATGCAACGGGCTTCGTGGGAACAGGGAGTAGCCATGCAAGCGCTTTGGGAACTGGGTGACCATAACTTGAGCTACCTGATGGCTAAAGAAGCAGTTTTGCGCCAAGCCAACGATGGACGATTGTCAGTTCTATATTCCGACAACGGGGTAACGGATCCTGCGGCATCGGGCGAAGTAGTATTGGCTTTGGCCCGGCAATTCAACGATGAAACTTTGCAGAAGGCCCACGAACGGATGCTGGACTATCTCATCAACCGGGCCCCTAAGACTGCTGAGGGAATCCTCCACCATACCATCAACGCTCCCGAAATTTGGGTCGATTCATTTTACATGGCCCCACCCTATTTGTGTGCTGCCGGTTACCATGCCGAAGCCATCAAACAAATCGAAGGATTCAGACAGGTTTTGTGGAAGTCTGACCAACAACTGTATGCGCATCGATGGCATGCTGATGAAAAACGTTTCATCAATGAAAAAAGCTGGGGAGTAGGCAATGGTTGGGCCCTCGCTGCAATGGCCCGCATGATCGATCTTTTACCAGGCAATATGCATAATGAGCGGGAACAATTGATCAACTATGCCACTGAGCACCTGGATGCTTGTTTGCGCTACCTCAGACCCGATGGCTTGTTTCACAACATCATGGATGATCCCGACAGTTTTGT
>JAFGVJ010000231.1 GCA_016938055.1 Prolixibacteraceae bacterium | reverse complement strand
TGGCCAGGATTCAACTTCAACTGGCCATTCAGGAAGGTGAGAAGCACCTTACCAAGCAAGCGAAACTGGGAGCCGTTCCCCTTTCGTTTAACTCAAAGTGTAAGAAACTTGACAATGATTTTGCTGAGCAACTCGATGCAAATGTGAAGGCCATGCAGGAACCAGAATATTCAGCCATTGCCAAAATTCTGAAAGCTCACAGAACCGTAGCCTTTTGTCATTCTGGAGACGTTATGGATATTCAGTTTCCCGATGTCCTTCTAAAACTTTTAAAGCAAAACATTCAGAGAGCCATTACCGCTCTGAATCAATATCAACATGAGCCTGAAAAATTCATAGCCTTGTTTAAAATGGCAATGGATGCCGACTATGGATATTGCCTTTTTATGGGCGAGTTGGAAACAAGCGAAACAAGGTTGATAAAGCAGGCACTGCTACGGTATGTCGACAATAGCATTGCTTACTATCAGCAACAGATTTCACAAAATCACGAACTGGCTTATTTAAGAGAACTCTTTGAATTGTATAAGCTCCTCGATTTATCATCTGACAGCAATAACCATGAAGAACTTTTTGAGTTAATCAAAAAACTTTATCGTTTTGAACTGGAGCTGGAATTGAAAGTGAAGTCACATTATGAAGGGGAGGACTTGACTCAGACAGATGAAACTACAACCAAAGGTAAAGTTGTGCTGGTACTTGATTTTGATCAGTATGGTGAGGGAATGGCTTTTCCTTCAGAGGGTTATAGCATGGCCCTTGAAGGAAGCGGAACCTTTGTGAGTAGTGGTGCCTCTGCCCATCAAAATCGTGAAGAGAATTCTAAAAGCAAAATGATTGAGACTGCCTTTACGAAAAGGTATCGGGTCGAAATGAATGTATGCGAATCGTTCGGAAAGGTGAAACTTTATGAGCCTGGAAAATCCATTGAAAAATGGGAGGGCGATGAGCCGCTGACTTCTTCCCTGAACCTTCGCATGAACGTGACCAACAATACACTTTATGTCCTTGAATTTCCAGGCATTAAGGATTTTGTTTTTCCCTTTAACATCGAAGCGGCCCAACAGCTAATGTTCGAACATACCTTCCGGGGACAAAAATCTTATGATGAAGGAAAAACAAAATATGAAGCTGATTTAAGCCTGAAAATTACCCATGCACCACAATGACATTATTAACCTATAAAACCTTTTGAAAATGAAAAGATCAACCATTATCCTAACCATCATCTTTCTGGCCTTCGCCATCGTATCGTGCAAAAGCAAAAAGGAGCAAAACCTGCCCGACGAAGTAGAAAGTATCCTGGAAGAAATTGAAGACCTTCCACAAGGGACTGCGGATCCTAAAAAAGTGTTCAGCATTGAACAAGGTTATGTGAAGTACAGGAACCTGGCAGCCGGGCAGGAAATGACCCGCGAATGGTGGTTCGACGATTATGGCAAGAAACAGTTTGAAGACAATTTCATGACCATCATGGGGCAGAAAGCCGGCGGCTATACCCTGGTTCTCGACGGGTTCCGATACACCTGGAGCTACGATGAAAGCGAGGGCAGCAAAATGAAATTTTACTCATCGGCTGCGACCGATTATGAAAACATCTCGGCCAAAGACAAGGAACGTTACGGAATTGAAAAGCATGGATATGAAGAGGTTGCAGGAAAGCGTTGTTTGAAAGTGACCGTTGAAAAACCCATGAAAGCCACTGTTTGGGTTTGGGAAAGTATTCCCTTGAAAACCGTTTCATCTTTTGGCGGTCAGGAAGTGATCATGGAAGCCATCGAGATCAGTACCAGTACCGAGTCCTCAAAATTTGAGCTTCCGGCTGGCGTTAACTTCGTGGAATCCTGATCATGAGCACTGCCCAAAAAATAATGATCAATCATCGTGAAAAATCAGCTCAAAACAATCAATTGGCCAACTTATTGTTGCTGATTTTCCTGTTTGTACCGTTCGTGGCATGTACCGAAGATCAGCCCAATGAAACAGTCGCTGATAACGATTCGTTTTCATTTGTGAAAGTGGGTAACAAATGGGAGTACAACTACATTACCGACGATTATACCACCGTGTATTCCTATCAAATATTGTCCGATGCCGGTCAGCATTATTACCAGGTAAAATTTTGCCTGGGTCTTCTTTGCGACTCTGAACCCTTTTGGTACGCCGATGATCATCAATTTTCCATTGAATTGGGCACATTTCCACCCAATCATGTTTTTCCGCTCTTTAAAACCGGAGCAGCTGTAGGTGATGAGATGGCCACTTTCTTTGATTCAGACGAAGGGGATGTCACCAATATTCTTGTGGCGAAAGATGAGACCGTTACAGTACCTGCCGGAACATTTGCCGAATGTTACAAAATTCAGCAGACCCTTTCCACCGATGACAACATCCTAACGTATTATTGGTTGAATCTTAAAAGCGGCATTGTGAAAATGCATTTAACCGGCTATGCCGAGGATGATGTTGAGCGTGAATACTTTCCGATTACCCTTGAGTTAAAAAGTAAAAATTTCTAAACATCGAAAATGTTGTTCATTATTCAGACCCTTGTAGTATCCACTTATTCGCTTTATCGTTATGAAAAATAGAATATTGATGATCACACTGCTTGCTTTTTTACTGGTGATCAAAATTGTCGATGCACAGGAAGTGCTCCTTTCCATCCCTGTCGGTGAGCAATTATTGCACGCCGAATCGAACCTCTCGTTGTTCGACCAGCAGGGGAAACTTCAGGTTTGTACCGTTGACAAAAATGGTAAATACTTTGTCTATTCCGGCGGGAAAAAATCGGGACCCTACTCAAGCGCGCAAAAAGCAACTGCGAACATTGATTATGGGAGTGGCAGTGATGATAGTAGCCCGGAAGGCCCCGGAAATGAAGCTTACAACGAACAGCTGGTGAAAATGGATGGCAACGGCTTGATCAAAATCAACATTGGCGGGAAAAGTTACGGACCCTTTGTCCAAATCAGGGATTTGTTCCGTTCGTCCGATGGCAAGCGCTTTTTTGCGCTGGTTGGCAGTGATGTAGATGAGAACGACGATGGCCTGACCGACTTTAAGATCATCAGCAATGTGCATCCCGATGTCGTACTTGAGGGAGAACCTTACGATCTGCGAACCGATCAACAGGTGAGCATGGCTGTAGTGGTGAGCAAATGCGAAAAGCGTTCCGACGACCAGCAGGAAGCCATGACCGATTATAACGCCAAAATGGAAGAAATTATGGCCCGTATGCAGGAAGGTGGCGAAATGTCGCTGGAACAACTTGCCCAAATGGGAAAGGAACTGGAAGGCTTGGAACAGGAATCGGGCTACGCTTCGGTTGAATACATAGTCTACACCGCCGATGGAAAGCACTTTGGCCCCTTTACTTCCGATAACTGGAACATGCAAAATCCTGGTTTTGGCTCCAACAGCAAAGGCCGTTGGTACATGTTGGCCGATGGGAAACTCTACATCAATGGCAAAGCAAGCATAAATTTCGACAACACCGAAGTTTCGGGTTTTTGGTGGGCAAGCAATGGCAACAACTTTGCCCTGGCTACTTACGATGAGCTTGTATTCAGCACGGGTGAACGCTATCCCTATCCGCTTCAGTTTAAAGTGACCGGGGAAAACGGACAAACCATACTAAAGTGGTTGATGTTGGAGCAGGAGCGTAAGTTTGTGGCTTATCAGAAAAAATTGTAGCATGTTGCTTTGCCGAAACATGGCCATTGTTATGCTTTTGCTTGTTTTGAAGGCTGAAGCAGGAGATAACCGCGGGTCATTAGGGGCTGACTGGGCTCATGCAGCGCAAACAATGAATGAATTCCATATCCACCTCAATGATTATTTTCCCATGGCCGACGCCCGTTTGGTGGCGTCGGCCATTGTTTTCCCCGAATTGATCCGTTTTCATGCCCTGCGCGACCGGCTGGAAACTGCTGCTTTGAAAACCCTGTATGTGCAGTACGGGAAGCAGTATGCCAATTTTTCCATCGGTTATTTTCAGATGAAACCTTCGTTTGCCGAAGAGCTGGAGAAAGCCTGGATGACTAGTTTCCCCGGAACATCCATCGTATTCGATACCCTTCAGTATGCTAAAAACAGGTTGAAAAGGGTGGAACGACTCTCGGACCCGCGCGATCAGATCCTCTACCTTTATTGCTTTTATACCTTGATGCAAGATCGTTTGCAAGGATACCCAAATCTGAACCTTGAGCACAAAGTTCGCCTGATGGCAACAGCCTATAACCGAGGTTTTTCACAATCGCTTTTGGAACTGGAGCAACACTGCCGGAAGCCTTCGTTTCATACCGCCATTTGGCCTAATTCCGAAACGCCACGATATTGTTACGCCAACATTGCCCTGGAATATTTTCAGCAACAAAACAAAGCACTAAACAATCAACCATGAGAACCCTAATCGTTATTTTTATTTTGATAATCAATATCTCGTCTTACGCTCAAATTCCGCCTTCAATGAGAAATATGATGAAGGATCAGCAGGAACTCATGGAGTACATAGATCAACAAAAGGAAAAGATGCTGGCCAATCCCGATGAGGAACCCTCGGAGCAAGAACTGGAGGCCATGGAAAAGGAAATCATGCGGCGAATGGGCATGATCACCGATACACAGCGAATTCAACAAATTGAAGATGAAGTGACGAAACCTGTTGTTACTGAAGTTTACACCGAAGAAAGCATTGTGCTGGAAGCTGGAGGTAAAGACTCAGTGCTGCAACTGGCACAGCTGTTTTTCGACGAAGTTGTGAACGAAGTTGCTTTTCAAAACCGTTCTGTTTTAAAGCTGGAACTTGAGCAACTGAACGATGCCGAAGAATATACGGAGTTAGCCAGAAAAATTTCAGGACAGGGATCCCTGCTTTTTGGATTCTCGGACGACAGGAATGCCGCTGTGGCCATGATCACCGGTGCCTTCCTGGCTTGCCCCGATGAAGCCGTAACTGCCGCCAATTTTGCCGGTTACTTGCGGGTAATTGGCGCCAACCGCTTGGCCATTCCAGCCTTGCTTTATGCGCTGGACTTGTCGCCAGGTGCTCCCGTTCTGCTTACACAATTGGGCTATTCCTGTTTCGAACTGGGCGATTTGGATAAGGCCAAATCATATTTCGATGCAGCGCTGAGAAGTGATGGCGATTTCGGACCCGCCCACCTGGGCATGTCAAATGTATACCGGCTAAAAGGGAACATTGGTCTGGCCATGGAAGAAATGCTGAAAAGTGCCACTCAGTTTTACTCACCGGGAATGTCAAAACAAATGGCCGGACTGAAACAGCAAAATGGTGAACCGTCAAAATCACAGGCTCAAAACCTTCAGAATATTTTGAAACCCGATGTTTACCAGGCCGATGTGGAAAAAAGGATACGGCTTCCCAAATTGTATATCGGGCAGGATGTGTACGACTGGTTGGGAGCAGGCATGCCTCTTGCCCAGGAAAAGTTCCTGAATTTTAAAAAACAATACGATAATTTTCAACAGCAGTACAAACAGAACCATAATGTACATTTTACCACCGATATCAGCTATGAACAGGAGTTTTTCGTGGTGGGCGAAATCCTGGAGCT
>JAFGVJ010000036.1 GCA_016938055.1 Prolixibacteraceae bacterium | reverse complement strand
CGGATAATTAATTTCTAATTTTACCAGCAAGTAAAATCTGGTCAGAAAAACCGATATTTGAGAGGCAAAATTTTAGAAAGATGAGTATCCTGATAAAAAACATTGAACTGAACAAAGTCAAAAAAGATATTCTTATCATCAACAATACCATTTCAAAAATTGATATTGATATCAATTATAAAGCCGACAAGATCATTGACGGAAGCCGCAAAGCGGCTGTCCCCGGCATGACCAACGGTCATACCCACGCGGCCATGACCCTCATGCGTGGCTACGCCGACGACATGCCACTGATGCCCTGGCTTCAGCAAAAAATATGGCCCCTTGAGGCAAACCTTACAGAAGAAGATGTATACTGGGGAGCGAAGCTGGCTTGCCTCGAAATGATTAAGACCGGAACCACGCTTATGGTGGACATGTACCACCACTTCCCGGCTACTGCAAAGGCCGTTGATGAAATGGGCATCAGAGGAATGCTCACCTTTGCCGGCTTCGATTTTAATCAACCCGACAAAGCAGCAAGATACAAGGAAACGGTTCAACATTACCTGCATACCATGAGCCGTTATTCCAACAGGTTGAAATTTGCCATGGGCCCTCATGCCATCTATACCGTTTCGACCGGATTGTTGAAATGGATCCGTGATTTTGCCAGTCATAACGGGCTTAAAATCCAATCTCATTTGTCAGAAACTCCGGGTGAAGTAGAAGAGTCGTTGAAAACTTTTGGGAAAACACCTGCTCAATATTTAGAATCCATTGGATTTCTGGACAATGACGTGAGCTTTGCCCATTGCATCTACCTGAGCGATGAGGACATACAAATTTTGGCTGACCATGGTTGCCAGGTGGTACACAACCCGGCCTCCAACATGAAACTGGCCTCGGGGAACCGCTTCCGTTTTGCCGATATCCAAAAGGCCGGTATTCCCATCAGCATCGGCACCGATGGCACTTCATCGGGCAATAACCTCGACATGTATGAGGCCATGAAACTGGCGGCCCTGAACGGTAAAGTAGCCTGGAACGACCCTACCCTCTGGACTGCTGAAGAAACCTTTAGCTGTGCCACTGAAGTTGCCGAAACACTCACCGGTTTCAAAACCGGAAAAATTGAAGAAGGATACCTGGCCGACCTTTGTCTGGTGAACCTGAACGTTCCCGAAATGGTTCCCAATTTCAACCTCGTCTCCAACCTGGTATATTCGGCCAACGGGAATGTGGTTGACACGGTCATTTGCGACGGAAAAGTACTGATGGAAAACCGATTGGTTCCCGGAGAACAGGAGATCATGGAAAATGCTGCACTCGCTGCCGAAAAGTTGGTGAGCAGCTTACACAAGGATTAATATTTTCTGCGCTTTCTCTTCATTTTTCACGGATTCAATCGTCTTTTTCTATTTTTGCAACATGGAAATCATACTCATCATTGTATTGGGGCTTTTTGTAGTGGTAGCAGTGGCGATCCTGTATCGGGTCAATCAGAAAAGAAAAAAGGAAAGTGCTGCACCAGAAGCTCCTGCTGCCCCTGCATCGGATTGTTGCGGTGCACACGAAGTGTGTGAATATGACGAAATCAAGATGGACGAAACCCGCATTGAGTATTACGATGACGAGGAACTGGATGTCTATCAAAACATGGATGCACGAGCATATACTGACCAACAGATCGATCAATTCAGGGAAGTGTTATATACCCTGAAACAGGAAGAAATCCGCTACTGGCTATTGAGCATTGAGCGAAGAAAAATCATGCTCCCTTCCATCCTGATTGAGGAAGCCCGCATGCTCATGGCTGACCAACAATGATCAAAAGTCCACTTTAAATCCCCAGCGTTCGGGTGAGCTTAAAATGCCAGCCCCATAAAATTTTCAACCAGTGCCCGACTACCGGCATGGGTATGAAGAAATCCCTTTTGCTGTCGCGATACACAAAACCAGCCCCATCGCCGGTATCCATGATGCACAGAATGTTCAGGTGTTGCTGGTAGCCTTTTCGTCTCGGGCTTCCAAGAATTTGCTGATGAATATTGAAGGCGGCCTGTTGGGCCATGATCACCGCCATGTGACCCTGTTTGGCTTTCCATTCTGGCCCCTCGAGGGCAGCCACATCACCAATGGCATAAATATTTTCAAAGCCCTGCACCTTGCTATGGTCATCGATGAGCACAAAGCCGGCTTCGTTCAAAGGAAGATCGGAATTTTGCAGAACCGGCGCCCCGTTTGAGGCAGGGATGAACATGGTGAGCTCACTTTCGATAAAACTGTCATCTTCAAAGCGGATCCCTCCTTGTTCAAAGCCGGTGATTTTTTTCCCCACTTTTTTGGCGATCCCTTCTTTATTCAGCAACACATCGAGCATTTTGTAGCCACTGTTGCCCATTCGTTTTCCAGGTTCAGGCATGGGTGCAAAAAAAGTAAAGGAGAAATTCTGATACAACTTCCGCTGTTTCAACACATGAATCATATTGAACATGATTTCAAAGGCCGGACCTCCCCGCACACCACTTTTGTCTTTCGGATTACCGCCAAAGCCTATGGCAATTTTTCCATGGCCTCTTTCCATCAAAGCATCAAAGCGCTCTTTCATGCTCAACGATTGCTCCGGCTGACCGCATATTGAAAAGGTATGTTCCAGTCCCGGATGTTTCATTTTTCCAGCACCAATGGCCAATACCAGGTAATCGAAATCCAGCACCCCGGTCCTTTTCAGTTCAATGTTTTTATCGGCACCATTCACCTTTGTAAGCTCATCGATGATGACACCGAAACCATGCTTTTGCGATAATTTCGTGAGCGACAAGGTGGATTGATGAAAGGGAATTTTTCCGGTTGGAATCCAGATTGATATTGGGTAGATAAAAAAGTAATCACGGTCGGACACCAGTATGACATGGTATTTCTTCTTGCGCAGGGCTATGGCTGCTTCAACACCGGCAAATCCGCCCCCCACAACTACAATTCTTTGTTGATTTTGATGTTTCATGTGTCAAAATTTTTCGCAAAGATGTTTGTTGAAAATCATACTTTGTGTGATGTACCGCACACAACAAATCATTCGACCACTGATCATGAGAACTTTTTAAAACATCAGGCACAATCATTGGCTTCGTTTTCATGCTTAGCAATTATTCAGCAACTCATCTGCAGAATTTTCCAAAAATTCATACCTTGTAGCATCACCAAAAAAACAGAAAAAGATGAATACTTTCATGCTATTGGTACTTTTACAATTGAACTTGTTCGGAACATCCGGTGAACCGGTGATCAAGTCAAAGATCAGCCTTGATGCAGTATCGGCAAAAGAAACTGTTGCCTTTATCCAAATAGGGAAAAGCGGTAACTTTCTCTTTTCCAACCTCGATGCGGGCCAATATGACCTGTACATTGAAATTCCTGGAAATGCTACCAAAACCCTTGATAAAAGAATGCGTCAAAAGTTCGAAAATGATGTTGAAGCTGCCTACAATACCGATAAAGAAACCTGGCTGTGGCAACACCCCGACGGTTTTTTAAAGGTAGCATTTGGCACAATGAAAAAGCTTGCGGAGCCTTATACCCCTGTTTTTGAACCACCACTTGGAATGAACGATGAGGTGGAGGAAACTGAATCAGACCCGAACGATGTGGTAGGTGCCATCCTGCGTAAAAAGGCCGAAGCAGAAAGAATGATGAATCAGCAAGAGGACCAACGAGTAAGAATTATGCGTTTTACGGTGATAGGAGAACAGGGAAGTATTGGCGGAAAAATCCTTTCCACCACGCAAAAGGACTTTCACATGCTTACCGTGGGCAAAGCCGATATCACCCTGGAGAACAAAGGAGTGGTTGAAATTCTGCAACGCTTTGATGATTGATGTTTACTTCGATAAAATTGTTTTATTTTGTGGCCAAACAAAGACTCTAAGGTATGCTGTTGATTGCTGAAAGCGGATCCACCAAAACCCAATGGTGTTTAATTGATTACGACCGTATGGAAGACCTGGTCAATACTCCGGGTGTCAATCCATTTAACTTAACAAGTCTTGAGATCGAAGGGATTATCAGACCGGTATCGATTGGGGTTAACAGCCATGAACTGGAAATGATCTATTTTTTTGGAGCTGGTTGCTCAACGGCTAAAAACAAGGAAAAAATCAGAACGGCTCTTTTCAACGTATTCCACTGTAACAACATTGTGATTGATACCGATCTGAAAGCAGCCTGCCTGGCACTGGCCGGCGACGAACCTGGAATGATTGGGCTCATTGGCACCGGCTCAAATTCCTGTATTTGGGATGGCCGCAACATTGTTCAAAATGTCCCTTCGCTGGGCTACGTCTTGGGCGACGAAGGCGGTGGAGTATCCATCGGACGCCAGCTGGTTGCCGATTATCTGAAAAACCTGATGCCCCAACACCTGATGGAGAAATTCACACGAAAATACGATGTGACCATTGAATTTGTGCTGGAAAGGGTTTATCAAATGCAAATGCCCAACCGTTACCTGGCCGGCTATGCTCCCTTTGCCGAAGAAAACATTGATGATCCCTATTGTCAAAACATTGTCACCCGCCAATTCTCCAGTTTCATAGAGCGGAACATGTTGCTCTATCCCAATTGTAGCAGCTATAAATTATCGTTTTGCGGTTCCATAGCCTACAGTCACCGCGACATTCTGGAAACCATCTGCGAAAAGCATCAGCTTAAAATTGACAAAATAGTGAAGGAACCCATCAATAATTT
>JAFGVJ010000230.1 GCA_016938055.1 Prolixibacteraceae bacterium | reverse complement strand
GCCGATGGAAAAACCATCAGCCAGGGAATTGAAGAGATGGACCTCATTGCCAAAAAAGTGCTCGACGATTCTTTCCGCACCGCTTTGGCAGGCGACTCCAGAGACTTCAGCGAAAGCTCATCGAGTTTGATGTTTGCATTCCTGTTGGCCATTATCCTGATTTTCCTGGTGCTTTCTGCCCAGTTCGAAAGCTTTAAAGATCCTATCATTGTGATGATGACTGTTCCGCTGGCCATCACCGGTGCCCTCATTTTCATGTGGTACTTCGACATTACCATGAACATTTTCAGCCAGATTGGCATCATCATGCTCATTGGCCTGGTGTCGAAAAACGGGATCCTGATTGTTGAATTTGCCAACCAGCGCAAGGAGGCCGGCTACAGCAGGCTGGATGCCATCAAATATTCTGCTGCGGCACGTTTCCGCCCCATTTTGATGACCAGTCTTTCCACCATTCTGGGTGTTTTACCACTGGCGCTTGGCTGGGGCGAAGGTGCGCAGAGCCGGGTGGCCATGGGGGTTGCCGTTGTGGGAGGCTTAACACTCTCGACCTTCCTGACCCTTTATGTGGTGCCGGCAATCTTTCTTTTCATTTCAAGTGAAACCAAAAACATTACCCAATTCAACAATGACAATGAACTTGCTGAAAACCATTAATATTCTCCTTTTTCTTTTGCTTTTCGGATATGCCAATACCGCGAAGGCACAGGAATTTTTCGATCTGGACCGTTGTATCAGTACCGGACTGGAAAACAATTTTTCACTGAAAGTTGTCCGGAATCAGGAAGAAATTTCGGACAATAACTTTACCCGCGGCAATGCAGGGATGCTGCCAACGATTGATGCCTCGGGCCGTTTTGGAGGAAACCTCAACACCATCAACTACCAATACAGCGATGGATCAGCAGTCAATGCTGGTGGGTTTCACAATACTTCGGCTTCGGCGTCCATCGATCTTGGCATGCCAATATTCCGCGGTTTTCAAATCCAGCAAAGCTACCGGAAACTGGGGCAACAACAGGAACTTGGCGGACTGAAAACCCAGATGGCCATTGAAAACCTGGTTTCGAGAATCGTCTCGGAATACAATTATTACACCGAGCAGCTCATCCTTTTTAACAACATGGCTTACGCGGTTTCCTTGTCGCGCGAGAGGGTGCGTATCGATGAACAACGTTACCTGCTGGGCGGTGCTTCAAAAATGCAGCTCCTACAATCGAAGGTTTACCTGAATGCCGACAGTTCGCGTTACTCCCGCCAAAACGAAGTGCTGCGCTCTTCGCAGATCAGGCTGAACGAGCTGATGGCCAACGAAGACCTTGGCCTGCACATTGTATTGAAAGATACCCTGATTGAAATCAACGAGACACTGACATACAGCGAATTGCTGAACAAGACCCTGGAAAACAACACCAGTTTGCAAATTGCCTCCCGCAACCAAAACATTTCTGAAATCGATTACAAAATCATCCAGTCGCGCAATTACCCCTACCTGAATTTTGGTGCAGGGTATGGCGCTTCGATGAATGCCTACGGAGCAGGTGACCTCAACAGCCAGCAAACACATGGCTTGAATTACGGCTTCACCTTTGGGATGGATATTTTCGACGGCTTCAACCGCAGAAGGGAGCAAAGCAATGCCCTCATCAGTATTGAGAACAGCCAGTTGGCCTATCAGGAAATTGAACAGGCAGTCAAAGCCGAACTGCTGACCATTTTTTATGCATACGAGAACAACCTAAGGCTCCTTCGTTTGGAAGAACAAAACCTGGAAGTTGCCCGCGAAAACCTCGAAATTGCCCTGGAACAATACAAACTGGGAAGCCTTGCCGGACTCGAATTGCGCGAGGTACAAAAGAGCCTGCTCGATGCCGAGGAACGGCTCATCTCGGTAAAGTACCTCACCAAAATTGCCGAAATTTCCCTGATGCAAATATCAGGACAAATCATGGGGTATTTGTAGCAGACAAGCAGTTGTATGTGTACTTTTCGTTTTTGGATTCAAAAGGGCTGGAAGCTTTTTTGCTTGTTCGCGATGACCTGAACCCCTACACCACCGACGGAAAGTGGTATCTACAGCGTTTTGAACTGAACCAATAAATATTTCCATTCACAGTCCCAATTGAACCATTCAATTTTGAATGTACCTGGCAGGGTAAACAGAAGCTTGTGCTTCGGTTAGCGCCCGGTGAGGAGACCCCGTAATTGACCGAATTTTGAACTACACCCGCTATTTGGTGGATTCAAGGCGAAAATCACCTGTCAAAACTGTTTTCGGAAAAATATTTTGTGAAGGTGTAATATTTCCGGACATTGACCACTAAACAAGAAAAGATTAAAATGATGACACTTAAAAATGCGATTAACCTTTTCAGGCGTTTAACAGCTGAGACGACTAGTAAGTCGGAAATAAAGGTGTACCAGGATTTCATGAAGATACTTACCAATCTGGAAAAAAGAAACTTAGCGGAACCTGAAGTTGAATCGCTGGAGAAAAAACTTGACGATCTTGAATTAAACCGTACCTTAACAAACAGTAAAAAGCATTTTAAAAAAGCGCTTCAACAGTTAAAAAAATATCTGGAGGAAACTTTTTCGATCATTAGCAAAGGTGACTACATCATCAAGGGTATCACCATTGGAGCTACTGCAGGCTTACTTTTGGGAATTGTATTTCTTTCAGGCCTGGAGCGTTCTTTAGGTATTTCACTTGGTATTTCAGCAGGAACCTTCATCGGAATGATTATTGCAACTTATATGGAAGCTCAGGCCAAGGCAGCGGGAAACCTGATCGGATAAACTAAAACAGGACAACTTGACGAACGACTTTTATGCAATATCGATAGCGCCTTATTCTGCAATCATCATAAAAATATGCAGGGCCTATACCAATTCGCAGGAAGATTTCGAAGATTACTATCAAGAGGTGTGCTTACAAATTTGGAGAAGCAGAAATAACTTCCGGGAGCAAGCTGAATGGTCTACCTGGGTGTATCGGCTGGCATTGAATGTAAGTATGACCATGCTGAAAAAAAAGAAAAATAATCAGCTGTATTTTACTTCTGACTTCCTGCCAAACGAATTGGCAGAAAATAGCCCTACATTTTCGGACGAAGCCCTCAATCAGTTATATGCTGCCATTAAACGTTTGTCAGAAGTCGACAGAGGGGTGATTTTACTCTATCTTGAAGAAAGGTCTTACAAAGAAATAGCTGAAATTACTGGTACAAACCCAAACAACATCGGGGTACGCGTCAAACGAATAAAAGAACGATTAAAAAAATTATTAGATGGAAAAGTCGATTGAATC
>JAFGVJ010000229.1 GCA_016938055.1 Prolixibacteraceae bacterium | reverse complement strand
TGGCCGATGCCAAGCGTATCCTTACCAAACCCGATGCCAGCAAAAAGGAAATTGAAGAGGGTGGTTTGTTGTTATTGCGTGCCCACAAAGGTTTACCCAAAACTTCGGCCTTGATTAAATTTCTTAGTGAAGAAGGGATCAAAGCCCAGTTGCAGAGGACTGAAAACTTTTACATGCAGGAGAATAACAAGAACATGCACATTGTTACCGATCCCCTGTATTTCATCATTGAAGAACAGCATAACTCCATTGAATTAACCGACAAGGGTTTTGACCTTTTATCGACCGATGTTGATGATGCTGATTTCTTCATCCTTCCCGATATTGGTTCCGAAATTGCCGCACTTGAGCAAAATCAAAGCATGAGCCCCGAAGAACGGCTGATGAAAAAAGACGAGTTGCTCCAAAGTTACAGTGTAAAATCGGAGCGTGTTCATACCCTGAACCAATTGCTCAAAGCCTATACCTTGTTCGAAAAGGACATCGAATACGTGGTGATCGATAACAAGGTGAAAATTGTGGATGAACAAACCGGCCGTATCATGGAAGGCCGCCGTTATTCCGATGGTTTGCACCAGGCTATTGAAGCCAAAGAACATGTGAAGGTTGAAGCAGCCACGCAAACTTTTGCCACCATCACGCTCCAGAATTATTTCAGGATGTATCACAAACTGGCTGGGATGACCGGTACTGCCGAAACCGAAGCCGGTGAATTGTGGGACATCTACAAATTGGATGTGATTGTGATCCCCACCAACAGGCCCATTGTTCGCGACGACCGTGAGGACCTGGTTTACAAAACCAAGCGGGAGAAATACAATGCCATCATCGACGAAATTGTTACACTGAATAAACTGGGCCGTCCGGTTTTGGTGGGAACTACTTCGGTTGAAATCTCTGAATTGCTCAGCCGCATGCTGAAAATGAAGGGAATTACTCACAATGTACTGAACGCCAAGTTGCATCAGCGTGAAGCCGATGTTGTGGCTGAAGCTGGTAAAAGTGGTGCTGTGACCATTGCTACCAACATGGCCGGACGTGGTACCGACATTAAACTTTCCAAAGAAGTTGTTCAGGCAGGCGGTTTGGCCATCATTGGATCCGAACGACATGATTCCCGTCGCGTGGACCGCCAGTTGCGCGGACGTGCAGGCCGTCAGGGAGATCCGGGGTCATCGCAATTCTTTGTGTCGCTCGAAGATGACCTCATGCGTTTGTTCAGTACCGAAAGGATTGCCGGTGTGATGGACCGTTTGGGTTTAAAGGAAGGCGAAGTGATTCAGCATTCAATGATTTCAAAATCCATTGAGCGGGCTCAAAAGAAAGTTGAAGAAAACAACTTTGGCATCCGAAAACGCTTGCTGGAGTACGACGATGTGATGAATTCCCAGCGTGAAGTGATTTACAAACGCAGGCGTCATGCCCTTTTTGGCGACCGTTTGGAAGTGGACATCATGAACAACATGTACGATTCCATCGAAGATTTGGTCAACGAGTATTACGGGGCCGATTTCAATGATTTCAACCTGGAACTGCTCCGCGTGGCTTCCATTGATTCGCCGGTAAGCGCCAATGAATTCCAAAGCAAAAAACCCGAAGAAATCATCGATACCATCTTTAATAAAATGCTCGAATCCTACACCCGTAAAATTGATGGCATTGCCCGTCAGGCTTATCCGGTGATCAGGAATGTATATGAAACAAAGTCACATCAGTACAAAAACATAGTGGTTCCATTTACCGATGGGAAACGGATGTACCAGGTAATTACCAATCTGGAGCGTGCATACCATAATCAAGGGCGTGAAGTAGCCAAAGCCTTTGAAAAGCAAATTACCCTTGGAACCATTGACGAAGCCTGGAAAGAACAGCTCCGCGAGATGGATGATCTTCGCCAGTCGGTTCAGAATGCAGCCTATGAGCAAAAAGATCCGTTGCTCATTTACAAATTGGAATCATTCAACCTTTTCAAGGTAATGATTAACAATGTGAACAAGAAGGTAGTTTCTATCCTGGCCAAAGGGCACATTCCCATTAGTAGTGCCGATGAAGTTCGCCAGGCCGACGAGCGCAGACGTACAGATATGAGCCGTATGCAAACCGGACGTGCAGGTTTGGAAGCCGGAGCACGAGCCCCTCAAAACGAAGCACAAAAGGCACAACCGGTTCGTACCGAGAAAAAAGTTGGAAGAAACGATCCCTGTCCATGCGGCAGTGGGAAAAAATACAAAAATTGCCATGGAATTGGTTCACCAGAGTAAAAACATCAAGCGTAAATGAGCATGTTCACTTACATACACTGGGATGTAAATCCCGAAATTTTTCACATTGGCTTTTTGTCAATTCGATGGTACGGATTAATGTTTGCACTCAGTTTCATCCTGGGTTATCACATGGTGGAAAAAACCTTCAAAGCCGAAAAGGAAAATCTGAAATGGCTTGAAAGTCTGCTGGTGTACATTGTAGTCGGTACCATTTTAGGAGCCCGATTGGGACATGTATTTTTTTACGACTGGGATTATTATTCGCAAAATCCCGTGGAAATCATTAAGGTTTGGCGGGGCGGACTGGCCAGTCATGGCGGTGTTATAGGTATTTTTATTGCTTTGCTCATTTTCTCCAAAAAAATCAGTCACCGGAATGTTTTCTGGACCATCGATCGTGTGATCATCCCCACAGCGTTGGCAGCCATGTTCATTCGTTTGGGAAATTTATTTAATTCCGAAATTTATGGGATTGAAACATCACTTCCCTGGGGTTTTATTTTTGAGCGAAACGGTGAGGTACTTCCCAAACATCCCACTCAACTTTACGAAGCACTGGCATATTTCCTAACCTTTTTGATTTTAAGAACCATTCATCGTAAAACCGATGCCATGAAAAAAACCGGTTTGTTATCAGGGATTTTCTTCATCCTTGTTTTTACAGCCCGTTTTGTCATTGAATTCATCAAAGAAGATCAGGAAGCCTTTGAAGCAAGTATGACTCTGAACATGGGACAATGGCTTAGTATACCCTTTATCCTGGCAGGCATTGGCCTGATTGTTTGGGCCAATCGGAAAAAATCCTGAAGGATGGTCCCAATAATTTCCCAATAACCCACATCGATGAGTGAATTTACAGGAGAATTTGCCGGTTTGGCCACAGCCATATGCTGGACGGCTACTGCCATGAGTTTTCAGATAGCCTCACGGCGAATTGGTTCCGTATCGGTGAACCTGATCCGTCTGGTGCTGGCTTTTGTTTTCTACCTGATTTATTCGAAAATATTTCTGAACCAGTGGCTGCCACTCGATGCTCCGCTGAAAGCCTGGATTTATCTGAGTATTTCAGGACTGATCGGTTTTGTGCTGGGCGATTATTTCCTGTTTAAATCCTATGAATTTATCAGTTCAAAAATTTCGATGCTGATCATGACCCTGGCTCCACCGGTGGCGGCAATTCTGGGTTGGTTCATGATGGCTGAAAAGTTTTCGTGGATGAATACCCTGGGCATGTTGCTGGTATTGGGAGGAGTTTCGCTGGTGGTACTCAAAAAAGAAAGCAGCAATGGTATTCGCCAGATGCGATACCCGCTGAAAGGCATTTTGTTTGCTCTGCTGGGAGCCATAGGGCAGGGTGTAGGGGCTGTGTTCAGTAAAATTGGAATGGGCGATTACGATCCCTTTGCTTCCTCACAAATCAGGGTCATCACCGGCATCATTGGTTTTGCACTCATGATCACTTTGATGAAACGCTGGGGTATGGTACAGAAAGGTTTAAGTGACCGGAAGGCTTCCCGCGCATTGATAATAGGATCTTTCTTCGGGCCCTTTCTGGGAGTTTCACTGGGAATGGTTGCTTTTAAATTCACTTCGGTGGGCGTAGCTTCCACCCTGATGGCTACCGTGCCGGTTTTTATCCTTTTGCCCTCTCATCTGATCCTGAAAGAACGACTCACCCTCCGTGAAGTCATTGGTGCTTTGGTGGCAGTTGGGGGAATTGCAATATTTTTTCTCTAACTATAATCAGCAGCGCTGTTTGAGGAAAAATCATTAACTTTAGTTTGATTTTTAAGCGGCACTATGAGAATTGCAATTGTTGATGGCCTGTTAAACAGGCGATTGGAATACAAAAGTTTGATTGGTCTGGTGGATGAACATGCTGAAATTTCAGAATGCTCATCGGCCGAAGATGCACTGTTTTCCATACTCGATCAACCGGTCGATGCCATTCTTTGTTCCGAGATACTCCCTTTCCGAAATGCTTTTGAACTTGCACGGGTCGTGAAAACACTTCCCGAACAAATTCCGGTAATTGTTGTGGCCGAAGATGACACCAACGCCCTGACGGCCATCAAAGTGGGTGTTTTTGATTTTTTATTGAATCCTGTAGCACCATCAAAACTCAAACTAAGCCTTGAGAAAATTGCCCGCTATCATACTCGTCAACTGCAACATCAACGTAGAAATCTGAATGACTTTACCACCAAAATCAAACTGAATACCATTCACGGTTACAAACTGATCCCTCTGGGCGAACTGGCTTTTTGTCAGGCCGATGGGTCTTATACCATTATTGGATACAGCAATGGCGACACTGATTTATCGAGCTACAATCTGGGAAAAATTGGAGCAATACTTGATGAATACCAGTTTGCCAGAATCAGCCGTTCGTGTATAGTCAATTTAAGAAAAGTTGAAAGAATTGACCGTAGAGACAGATTATGCCTGTTACGAATGGATAACGAACTACGATCTCTTAAAGTTTCGCTGAAACAAATTGATTTATTGGAAGAGAAACAAATTTTATAATACCAACACCATGAGAAAAATGATCAGGGCAATGATTGTTGACGATGATCCGGCTTCCCGAATTATTCTGGCAAAATATCTGGGAGTTGATAACATGGTGAGTGTTGTGGGCAGTGTCAGCAATGCCCGCGAAGCCATGGAATTGTTTGAACAATTGCTCCCCGATGTAATCTTCCTGGACATCAACATGCCTGAAGAAGATGGCATTCAGTTTGCTTCCAAACTTCGCGAAATGAACGCCCTGGTTCCCATCGTATTTACAACTGCTTACCGAGATTATGCAGCTGAAGCCTTAAACTTGAAACCTCTGGATTATCTGGTGAAACCATTTGGTATTGATCAGGTTTTTGAGGTATTGTCTAAAATTCAGGCTAATTTGAACGAACATGAACGGGTTGGCAGAAAACTTTGGGGTGAATTGATTGACAACAAATTGAAGCTGAAAACACCCCGTGGATTCATTTTTGTAGAGCACAAAAACATATTGTTTTTCAGGGTGTTTGGCACGGTAAACGAAGTGCATTTTACCAATGGAACCAGCGAACGGATCAGTTATACCCTGAAAACACTGAATGAAGAAATTGAACACCTGAACTTTCTTAAAATCAATCGTTCTGTCATTATCAACCTTAGTTTTCTCGATCGGGTAGATATAAAAACTGAAAACTGTTTCCTTCGGGTCAATACCGAAGAGCACAAATTTAGCTTTTCCCGTGATTTACTGCGTTATTTTCAAAACTTGGAAACCATCCGACTCGGATAATAATGTTCAATTAAAAATGGTCCTATGAAAGCCAGTACCCGAAACATCATCCTCATTGTGAGTGCCATCATCTTTTTATTTGTAGCCTGGTATTTCAGGTCCATTGTTACTTATATCATTATTTCAGCCGTATTGGGTGTCATTGGCAGGCCCATGGTTCGGTGGTTGATTAAACTGAAAGCAGGACGTTTCAAACTGGGAGCATCGGTGAGTGCAATGATCACCCTGGTGGCGCTCTGGATCTTCTTTTTTAGTCTGTTTCGGCTTTCCATCCCTCTATTGGCCAGTGAGTTTGAGGAGTTGGCTACCATCGATGTCAATGAATACCTGCTCCAGCTTGAAGAACCGATCAATAAAATTATCCATTTGTTTTATGGTCAGTCAGTTTCGCTGACCGACGGATCCCTGCTGAACGTGATGGGCGAGAAAGTCACTTCTTTCTTTAAAGTTTCACAGGTTACTGATTTATTTGGTTCCATTGCCGGTTTACTGGGCCAATTGCTCATTGGAGTGTTCTCGGTTTCCTTCATCACCTTTTTCTTTTTACGCGACGAAAACATGTTCCGTAACGGACTGATGATCCTGGCTCCTATAGAATACGAAGAGCGGGTTTCAAAAAGCATCGACCGCATGTCCTACTTACTCCGACGCTACTTTGTGGGCGTAATCCTTGAAGTAATCATGGTGATGGCCCTCGATACCCTGGGGCTGATCATTGTTGGTCTCGATTTTACCGATGCTGTGGTCATTGGTATGTTCTGTGGTTTGTTCAATGTGATCCCATACCTGGGTCCGTGGATTGGTGCCACCATTGGGGTATTGATCGGATTGGCCATCAACATCAACAGCGATTTCATGTTACAAACCCTGCCGCTCATTGGTTACATGGTTATTGTATTTGCCTCGGTGCAACTCATCGATAACGTGCTGTTTCAACCACTGATTTATTCCAGTAGTGTGAAAGCACATCCCATGGAAATATTTCTGGTGATTATGGCCGCCGGAAGCTTAGCAGGTATCATTGGTATGATTCTGGCCATTCCGGTATATACCATCTTCAGGGTTTTTGGAGCCGAATTTTTGTCTGAGTACAAGCTCATTAAAAAGCTGACGGAAAATATGGACCGGGAGGTTGATAAAAACATCGACCGGAGAACACATTTGTAGCAATAAAATGACCGGTTCCTGAGCATTTATTACATCTCAGGAACCGGTCATCAGCAGGTTTTTATCAGCTATTTACCAGGCAAACAGGGGATAATCCTTCATTATTTGGTTTACCTTCTGGCGAACCGAATCAATAACGATCTCATCATCGTAACGGGCAATCACCGTATCGATCATTTCCACAATCTGAGGCATTAAATCGGCTTTTACACCACGAGTGGTAATGGCCGGTGTTCCAACACGCAGGCCTGAAGTGGTAAAGGGTGATCGGCTATCGAAGGGAACCATGTTCTTATTCACGGTAATGTCGGCTTTGACCAGGGCATTTTCTACCTGTTTTCCGGTAACTTCGGGATATTTGGTACGCAGGTCAATGAGCATGGAGTGATTATCGGTTCCTCCTGAAATCACTTTATAGCCCAGGTCGACAAATGCTCTGGCCATTTCGGCTGCATTGACTTTTACCTGTTGCTGGTAAATTTTGAACGAGGGGTCAAGGGCTTCACCAAATGCTACGGCTTTCGATGCGATGACATGTTCCAGCGGTCCACCCTGTTGGCCCGGAAAGACGGAAGAATCGATCAGTGACGACATCATCCTGACTTCTCCTTTTTTTGTGGCGATCCCCCAGGGATTTTCAAAATCCTTACCCATCAGGATGATACCACCACGAGGTCCACGAAGGGTTTTATGAGTGGTTGAAGTGACAATGTGGGCATATTTTACCGGATTTTCCAGCAATTCAGCAGCAATCAAACCGGCAGGGTGAGCCATGTCAATCATCAGCAGGGCGCCAATTTTATCCGCAATGGCACGCATGCGGGCATAATCCCAGTCGCGTGAATAGGCCGAAGCTCCTCCTATGATCAGTTTTGGACGTTCCTGCAGGGCCTTCCGCTCCATGTCGTCGTAATCCACTCTACCATCTTCTTCTTTTACACTGTAAGCGATGGGTTGATAAAGAATCCCGGATGAATTCACCGGAGATCCATGAGAAAGGTGACCGCCATGAGAGAGATCGAGCCCCATGAATTTATCACCTGGTTTGAGGATCACACTGAGGACAGCAGCATTGGCCTGTGCTCCCGAGTGTGGTTGTACGTTGGCATATTCAGCACCATAAAGCTGACGGATCCGGTCAATGGCCAGTTGCTCGGTCATATCTACAAACTGACAGCCACCATAATAGCGGTATCCGGGATATCCTTCGGCATATTTGTTGGTCATTACAGAACCCATGGCTTCCAGCACCTGGTCGCTGACAAAGTTTTCAGAGGCAATCAGTTCAATACCACTCATCTGCCGGTGACGTTCCCGGGCAATAATGTCGAATACTAAAGCATCACGTTTCATTGTTTATATCATTTAATTATTGGCACCTTTTGTTATGAAAGTTCAAAGATAAGCTTTTTGATGCTTCAGCCTTTTGAATTTTATTTACAGTGCTTTGTGAATAAGTATTTGTTAAGAAATT
>JAFGVJ010000228.1 GCA_016938055.1 Prolixibacteraceae bacterium | reverse complement strand
CCTGGCGTGGTATTTAAACCCGGCATTACCACCATCATGGTTGCAGGGGCGCCACTTACCGCTGATTTCGATTTCAGTTTTATGTTTTACGAACGCTTCTGGCTCGGCACCATGTACCGGATCAGCGATGCCCTTGGAGCCTACGTGCAGGTACAGGTCGATCAGTTCAAGATAGGTTTTGCCTACGATTATTCACACACCCGTTTAAGAGAATTCAACAACGGAACCTTTGAAATTATGCTCCGCTACGATTTTAAAACCAAGCCCTCGCAGTTGTTACCTTTTCCAGCTTTTTAACCTTCACCATCGTCCTGCATTTCTTTGCCCTGCAAGTAACGGTAAATGGTGGACTTACCAACGCCTAAGCGACGTGCTGCTTCGCGCACATTTTGATACTTATCGACAAAATGTTTGATGATCTCTTCGTTGTATTCCTGAAGGGTCTTTTCTTTCGACAGCAAATTCCTGTTCAGGTTCACCGGGCTGATGTTCACGTGCAAGGCATCGATGTACTGATCTTCGGACAACACACAAGCAAGGTCCATGATGGCTTTCAATTCCCTGACATTCCCCGGAAAGTTATAGGAAAGCAGCTTACTCTGGGCTGCATCGGTCAGTTGTTTGTGCGCCATGCCATTGTCGTCACAAAAATCATTGATGAAATGTTTGGCCAAAATGATGCAGTCATTGTCGCGCTCGCGCAAGGGTGGCAGGCTCACTGTTAAACCCAGCAAGCGGAAGTAAAGGTCTTCGCGGAATTCGCCATTCCTGACCTTTTCCTGCAAATCGCGGTGGGTAGCGATGATGATGCGCACATCAAATTTGATGGTTTTGTTGCTTCCCAGTCTGCTGAGTTCGCGTTCCTGCAAAACCCGCAACAATTTGGCCTGAATGTTCAGGTTCATTTCGGCAATTTCATCCAGGAAAAGTGTCCCTTCGTGTGCCAGTTCAATTTTACCGGGTTTGCTGCCATCGGCCCCTGTAAAGGCTCCTTTTTCATAGCCAAACAATTCACTTTCGATCAGGGTATCGGGAATGGACGAAATATTGACCGGCACAAAGGGTTTGTTGCTACGGCTCGAATTGTAGTGAATACCCTTGGCCACCAACTCCTTCCCGGTACCGGTTTCACCAAAAACCGATACGGTGATGTTGGTTTGTGCTGCGCGGTCCATCATTTTAAAAACAGCTTCCATGGATTTACTGCTCCCTTTGATGATATTCCGGAAGGAATATTTGGTTGTAACCGCTTCCTTCAGCATCTTATTCTCCTTCTTCAATTCAATTTTTTCAATGATCTTCTCGATGGCGATGGCAATCTTTTCGCGGGTGTCCACTCCTTTCACAATGTAGTCGTAAGCACCAACCTTCAACAGGTCGATGGCCGTGTTAATGTCGTTCTGACCCGAAACCACAATCACATGAGTGTCGGGGAGCTGTTCCTTGATTTTTTCCAGGATTTCCTTTCCATTGTAGTCGGGCATGGTATAATCGAGCGAGACAATGTCGGGGTGCTCATTTAACCGGTTCAGGCATTCTTTCCCCGAGGAAATGGGAATCACCTTGTAAGCAGTATTCTCCGACAGGGATTTCAATACCACTTTCAAAAACAAACTATTATCGTCAACAACAAAAATTTTGTATTTCTCTATGTTCATCATACAATATTTTAAAATGAAATAATGAAACTGGTTCCACCACCTGTTTCAGATTCAATATTCAAAGTTAGGTTCAAATTTTTAATGATGCGTACAACGATACTCAAGCCAAGTCCGGTACCGGTTTCACCACTGGTACCGCTGGTACTTTTCAGGGAATATCCTTTCAATAATTCTTCAATCTTTGCTTTCGTCATGCCTGTTCCGCGATCGGTCATCCTCAGGGAATGTTCGTTCAATTCCATGATGATTTCGTTCCCGGGATATGAAAACTTGATGGCATTGTCGAGGAGGTTGGCAAGAGCCTGGCTGAGCAAAACATAATCGGTTTCCAACTCAACATGATGATTGACCAGCAGCTTCAAACGCAGTTTTTTTTCATTCAGCCTGCTGTCGAACTGACCGTTCAGGTTGGCCAGCATCAAATCGAGTGGCACCCTGGTGAGGTTGAGTTCAATGGATTCCATGTTGAGCTTCACCCAATTGTAGAGTTTATTATTGTAATTCAACAACCTGATCAGCTCAAAGCGCACCTGTTCTATGATCTCCCGATGACTCTCATCGAAGGGTTTGGCAGCATTCAAATCATCGAGCAAAAGCGAAACGCCATCGGTCAGGGTCGAAATGGGTGAGCGCAAATCGTGCGATACGATGCTCACAAACTGATCCTTCAATATGACCAGTTCCTGCAACTGCTCTTTGGTTTTTTTTAACTGCTCATAAGCCAGACGGTTTTCACGGGCCAGCTGGATGATACTTTGATCGTTGCTGGCTTCAGATGCAACAGGTTGAAGCAATAAAAATTGCTGATGATTCAAATCAATTGCCCAGGCATTCAAATGAAATTCTTGTCCATTGTAACCTGTTTGCGACCAAATGCCAGAGTAATGTGCATGACCATCCTGTTGGGCAAAGAAGGCCAGGAAGGGAAATTCGTCTTCCAGATTGATTGACACCGGAAGTTTACCAAAGAATTCATTCATCCAACTTTGTGGGAAAGTTAGTGCCAGGTAATTGAACGTTTCAACTTTTTTCAAAACCAGGTAATCAAGACGCTCCAACAAGGCGAATGAATTGGCCGTTCCGTGACCGGCCTGAGCAATTTGCGTACGCATTTGCTGGATTTGCTTACTGACATCTTTCAGAAAAATCCAGGTTTCCTTTTTTCTTGGAAACAAAAATATATGGAAGTATTGCTCGTTAAAAAGATGGATATTGGGCAGATACAATGCTTCCTTCACAGGAAAAAGTCCGGTAAAGACCGGTAAAAAACTGGCAATAGCTTCACCGGCCAACACGGTAAATGGTAATATCTCCTCCAGGTTTCCCAGCTGTTCAAGCAAACCATCAGTTGTTGTTACAACATAAAAAAGCGACCCATTGGAAAGGTGGTGCTCCTTCAGATAAGATGTTACATCGTCCGGAAAAGTCATATCATCATTTTAGTGAGTTTCAAAAATGCCTCATCAACTCCCTGTCCGGTTTTGGCACTGGTAAACAGGATGCACTCAGGATCAAAACCAACAGCCACTAAATGCTGAAGGTTTAAAACCTGTTCATTCACCAAATCGACTTTGTTTAGTAAAACCAAAAAAGGAAGTTCTCCTATAGTGGTTTCCACCATTTTCTTCAAATCGAGGGCTACCTTCAGGCTTTCGTCACGGGTAGCATCGATTACCAGTAAATAGCCCGATGCTCCGATAAGATAGGATTGCTGAACTTTTTGAAATCGGTCTTCGCCATGAATATCCCAAATCAGCAACATCACCTGCTCATCATCAAGGGTGACTTCTTTTTTATCAATCTTAACCCCGATGGTGGTCAGGTATTGATCACTAAAAGTTCCCAATACAAATTGCCGGGTCAAACTGGTCTTTCCAACGGCAAAGTATCCTAACAGACAAATTTTCTTTTTAATCATGGCTGGCGATGGTTAAGATAAAATCAACTCTGCGACGCTGATCAGCAGGAATGGTTTCACTGCTTTCTAAAACTCCTTTCCCTTCGAAATTGAACAAATCGCCGGGAATTCCACGTTCTGTCAGTTCTTCAATGACATAGCCGGCACGCTTGGCACTCAGAAAGCGGTTGTAGGATGCATCGCCATATTGATCGGCATAGCCAGCAATGCTAACTTCAAGTTTTTTCGATAAGGACTCGGATACGGTGACGATGGATTGCAACTTCACCGCCAAACGATCCAGTTCCTGTTCACTTTCGCTGGTCAGTTCAGTTGTTCCCATTTTAAAATAGAGGTGTTGTTGTTGAAAATCAGTAAGCATTGACATCAGCACTTTATCATCGATGATGGTCAAGGGGTCGTTGACAATGGTAAACCACGAAAAGTTGTTCAGCATGTATGCATCAAACTTTTCCTTCCAGGCAGGATAGGTTGTACCTGATAAAAAAACGGAATCGGCCCTCACTTCGATGCGAACTCCAGGGGGTATCCCCAACTGAGCATCCAAGTAATGGCTGACAATTTGATTGCTTCCGGGCAAAAACAGTTGCCAATGGCTCACAAAACGTGTTTTAGGAAAATGGTATGCCGGTAAAAGCTGATCGGGGTGCTGAGCGCCTGGGAGGATCAAACCATGAACAAAATAAGTTCGGTTTGCTTTCCCATGCTGCGACAACATCAGCAACCGGCTTTGCTGCAACTGACCAATGTATTGGTTCCATTGCCAATTGTGATAAATTCCCCGCCCTGCCAGGAAAAGCAGAACAGCCAGGACAGGAATGGCCACAAGCAAACCAATGCGCGATTTCTTTCCGGCAAAGGCTTCTTTCTTTTCTGTTTTTAAACAGTGCGACAGCAATTCCCTGCTGGTATCAAAAATAAAAGTATCACCACTGAAAGTCTGGAACGAGGCAGCATAGTCCTTGTGAATCTGTTCGAGGGTTTGTTGCAGCAACTCACGGTATTCATCGAGGGTAAATCCTTTCACCAACGCGGCCATGATGGCGTGTGGCCCTTGTTCAATCAACACCTGATAATCGGCCATTTCAATGAGGTTCAGCTCACTGTCGCCGGTACCTGCAAACGAATCATGAACAAAATCGGTGATGGCTTTCAGCATGCCCGATACAGCATCGGGATCGGCAGAGGGGTTCATTTCGTCGTGTACATCGCACAACAACAAGCCACTTTCGCGGTGAATGAGGAATACGTGTTCAGCCTTGTATTTGATGGTGTTGGAGATTACCACCTCACTGTATTTCCGGCCGGTAACCATGGCCTGATAGCGCCATTTCAAACTCTGAATACTGAAAGTATTCTCTATGAGCTCGTTAAAAGTCAACAACAGCTTTTTAAATTCCTCGTTAATTGATTTCCTGATGCTTCGACCTATTACCGGATAAAGTGCATCGGCCAGTAAGCGTGGGTTTTTGGCTACACTGCGGGTAATGACTGTTTCAATCATGGGAACCAGGGCCGATGTCAGGCGCTCGCCATCGTGAATGGAAAACAACACAGCTTCGGGCAATACCTTCGAAATAGCCAATGCAAGATCGTTGGGATAATTGAGTAATCGTTTGATTCGATTCAGTTCATCCTCATCAAGATTGAACAAAAGTTGCCGCAAGTGATTGAGCTCAGATTTTTCCATAGTAAGGAGTCATGAGCATTTATTCTTTCGATTCGCTCAGCTTTAGCGCCACGTCCGAGAGCATCACAGCCAGTGCTTTACGGTCAACTTTGCTATCGGTTAGCTGATTGACTTCTCTGCTGATCAGCTTTTTCAATTCCTTATCGAGGGTGGAAATACTTTCGGCATTCTCTTTATAATGATCCATCATTTTAGCCCTTACGTCCCTGATGTTGGATTTCATTTCATCGCTACCAGCTTCAAGTGCCTGGTTGAGTTTTTCCAACTCTTTCCCAAGTTTCTCTACGGCCTGGTTCCTGCTGGCCTGTTCCTTTTTCAACTGATCAAGCACCGAGGAGATTTCTGACTTGAAATAATCGTCGAAGGAATGCAGCTTCTTCTGAATCTCATCCTTCATTGCAGTAATCATCTCCTGCAAGTTCTGTTCAACACTGTTGAAGCGCTTATCGATCTCACTGATGTTGTTTCCAAAAAGGATGTCCCTGATTTTTCCGATGCTTTCATCTTCGGTCATGGACTTGGCATTGGCCTGTTTTTCTTCGTTTTTCATTGGTCTTGGAATTAATGAATTCGTTGTAGTTAAATTACAACAATAAACAATACCATGCCTCAGAAAATTCCCAATTTTGTTCAACTTGTCCCAAAATGAAACAAGATGTGAGTTCAGAAAAATATTATTGCACTCTATTATAGGTAGTTAAATATTTGGCATACGACTTGTAAGATACCTATCAACGTTGCACTTTGGAAATATCATCAATGTTCGCAACGATAAGAGAAGAAGATTTTTTCATAGAATAAGGGATTAATTGAGTTTAGGTTAGTTTAGTTTTAGGTTGAAGTTAGTTTTGATTAGAAGGGAAGAGAAAGTTTAAAATGATTGTGAAGGAGTTTTAGAGGAGAGCGTTTAGTTTTAAACTGTGAGTAGTGAGGCAGGGTCTGAAAGGATCCTGCTTCCGTTTTATAGAGGCCCCCTTCGAAGCATCAGGGATTTTGAAATTGAATGGGCCGAAATCATTTCCCATTTTCAAACGTTTTGTCCCACTTTGGGCCAGTAAAATTGAAATCCAAAAATGTATCTGTCTGTTTTTGTGTTCATTGCATTTGTGGCACATCAATTGTTTATGGCTTATTCATGACATTTCAAACAAGTTGGATGGGAACATCGAATGTTGAACCTCGAGTTACTTGTTTAAAATATAAGAAATAGGGTTGAAGTTAAAGCTTAGTTTAGTTTGATTAGTTTAGTTTGATTATTGGGGTAGGAAAAAGGGAGATAGCGTATCAAAGCGCTATTAAACTTAAGATTAGTGCAGCAACTTGCTGCACTATCTTTTAAAAATTGACGCAAATGAACCGTTTAAAACCAAAATGTTACAAAAAATGCGCATCTTGTTTCTTCCATTTTACCAATGGCTGTATCGCACCCCCTGGTGAAGACTATTACATTGAGATGAGTGAAAAGCAAGCTGAACTGATTCTGAGAAACAAAAACCGTTTTCACATTTCTTATCAAAAGGCGAAGGAAATCACCCAAAAGTTTCCTGCTGTTGCAGTCATTGAGGTTTAGTTCTTTTCTCTGAAAAGGTGGATAAAGCCTTGTTCGGTTCTGCGTTTGAATCTTCCGTTATCCTTATCCCTGTCATAGTCGCGTCCTTCGTATGTGATTGTGTAGAAATAAACGCCGGGTGCAGCCATCCGTCCTCCAATTCGTCCGTCCCAAACTGCATGTTCATAGGTATAATCTTTCGAAGTAATGTTGCTGTATTTCCAGCTGTGAACCAATCCACCCCATCGATTGTAAATTTTCACATTCATGCTTCGCAACGATTGAGATTTAATAAGCAACGCATCATTCACACCATCGCCGTTAGGGGTGAAAACATTGGGGACTTCAATCAGGGAAGTATCTACTTTGATAAAAGTTCCGGGAACCATGTATAGGGTATCGTAACAATTTCCGGTATCATTCATTTTAACGGTGACCAGTTTTACCTGATATTCGCCCGAAATTTCATAACGGTGAACGGGCATGTCATCGGTCAGGATAAATTCAATGCTGTCCACCACTCCCCCGTTGGTCGCTTCTGCTGCTTTGGAAAGCCTGTATGCATCTTTATAAAAAAACCAGTAAGTCGAATCGTAATTGATGGAATTGTTGGTAAACGAAACTTCAAGTACTGCTTCGCCTTCACTGGGATCGTAAATAAAATCCGACTTGGGAATTTTGGAGTCGTAATCAATACTAATGCTTTCGGTACATTCAAACTCATCAGTAAGCTCCAATCTGTAGGGGACGGGCTCGTTAGAGGCTATCAGATCATAAATGGTAGGGCTCAGGCTTGAAGCAACAAGATCGCTTCCCTGATACCACCGGCTGCGGAATGCACTGTTGCTGTTACGGGCCGAAACCTGGGTACCAGTGACTGTATCGTGAACCATTAAGAGAGCAGCTTCATATTCAGCAAGAATCCTGAACGATTCACAATTCGAGAGTGTATCAGGAATTTCGGCATAAACCACCTCAATCCAGTTGTTGAGCACCCAGGCAAAATATACGGCGACTGTATGTCCGTCGTTGATGGTCACCCGGTAACCACCATCTTCAAGGTTTCGGATGGTTGATGCGAGGGTACTGTCGGTCAGTGCCTGAAATGGCGAAAAAACCTGAGTGTTGGGATCATATCTTTCCCAAACAAACCTGGCAGGCTCGCCCGAATGCGAGGTAGCGGTAAGCACCCCAACAGCTTCTGTTTCGTTCGAAGCACAAAAAATATAACTATCGTATTGGTTCACCACTTTGAATTGGGTCCCTGACGGTGCCGTAATCTGTGCTGTTCCAGCAAGGGCTGCCAGCACAAATAGAAGCAATAAACCAATGTTTTTGGGGTTAGCACTCATAAGCTTTTTACCATTAACTACTGAATAAACTAATGTTTTCAAAAAAAATTGTCTTGCCGCGGCCATACGATCACGGTAAGATGAATACAAATTTAAAATTTTAAGGGAGAATAGTGATTGATTCTTTTCACAAGCGTTATTTTTGAGTTTTTCAACGAAACGGACTTTCAACGTTTCAATAAAGAACAGCAGACATGGAATACCCCTATTTACAAGGACTCAACCAGGCACAGCGCGATGCTGTGGAGAACATCACCGGCCCAAGCCTGGTTATTGCCGGAGCAGGATCGGGAAAAACCAGGGTGCTCACCTATCGGATAGCCCACCTGCTACGCATGGGAAATGCTCCTTCGAGCATTCTGGCCCTGACTTTTACCAACAAGGCAGCCCGTGAAATGAAAGAACGGATTGCCTCAGTAATGGGAAACGATATTGCCCGTTACCTGTGGATGGGAACTTTTCATGCCATTTTCGCCAAAATTCTTCGGGTCGAATCAGCAGCCATTGGCTATCCTTCCACGTTTACCATTTACGACACTGCCGATTCGAAAAGTCTCATTCGCAGCATTATCAAGGATATGCAACTGAGCGACAAGGATTACAAACCCGGAACAGTGATGAGCCGCATATCAGCAGCCAAAAACAACCTGGTAACCGCCTCCAATTATGCCCAAAATCAACAAATTACTGAATACGACCGCTCCATCAGGATGCCCAAAATTGCCGACATTTACAAAGAATACAGTCGACGTTGCAAAGTTGCAGGAGCCATGGACTTCGATGATCTTTTGCTCAACACCAACCTCTTACTGCACCAGCACCCGGCCATCCTCCAAAAGTACCAGGAAAAATTTCGCTTCATTTTGGTGGATGAATACCAGGATACCAACTTTTCACAATACCTCATTGTCAAAAAACTGGCCGATCGTTATAAAAATATTTGTGTCGTGGGCGACGATGCCCAAAGCATCTATTCATTCCGCGGAGCAAGGATCGAGAACATCCTGAATTTCAGGAACGACTATCCGGGCTACCAAACTTTCAAATTGGAACAGAACTATCGGTCAACCCAAAATATTGTTAACGCAGCCAACAGTATCATCCTGAAAAACAAGCGTCAAATTCACAAGGAAGTTTTCTCGGAAAATGAACAGGGAACCAGCATCAAAGTATTGCAGGCCATTACCGATCAGGAAGAAGGCCAACAGGTGGTAGAGGCACTGAACGTACACCGGCTCACTGCGCATGATCAATTTTCGGACTATGCCATTTTGTACCGGACCAATGCGCAATCTCGGATTTTTGAAGAACAATTGCGCCGCCACAATATCCCTTACAAAATTTATGGCGGTCTCTCGTTCTACCAGCGAAAAGAAATCAAGGACATGCTCTCCTACCTCCGGCTCACCATCAATTCGGCCGACAACGAGGCCTTGAAACGCATCATCAACTATCCGGCCCGTGGAATCGGCGAAACCACTTTGAACAAGCTGGAGCAAACAGCCAATGCGCACGATGCCAGTATCTGGGAAGTTGCCAGTCAGCCCGAACGCTTTCACACAGCATTGAACAAGGGAACCTTGACCAAAATAGGCGGCTTCATTGAACTGATCAACAGTTTCAAAGCCCAGCTCACCCTTTCATCGGCCTACGAACTTGCCTTAATGGTGGCACGCCAAACAGGAATACTCGAAGAGCTGTACCGCGAAAAAACGCCCGAAAACCTTAGTAAATTCGAAAACGTACAGGAATTGCTGAATGCCATTCAGGATTTTTCCCTCAACGCCCGTGAAGAAGACATGCCCGACAAGCTGGAGAATTATCTGGAAGATGTGGCTCTGCTAACCGACCAGGACACTGACAAGGAAGAAGACCGCAACAAGGTGACCCTCATGACGGTACACTCAGCAAAAGGACTGGAATTCAAAAATGTTTTCATCGTAGGTTTGGAAGAAAAGCTTTTCCCCTCCAGTTTTGGTGGAGTCATGACCATGGAAAGCATCGAAGAGGAACGCCGCCTGTTCTATGTAGCCCTCACCCGTGCCATGAAAAATGCCTGGATATCGTATGCCCGGCAGCGTTACAGCTATGGACAGCTTACCTTCAGCGAACCCAGCCGGTTTATTGGTGAACTCGATGAACGCTACCTCGATTTACCTTCCAATCAAAACATGCCCTCATTTCTCCATACTCCCGACACATTTTCACGACCTTTTAAGCAAAGGAACAATGAGGATAATCGATATTCCCCGCCACAAAGGCCATCAAGCGGACAAACAGCCAACCCTCAGCTCAACCAACGTTTGAGCAAGCTACAGCAGGCCTATGCCAGGCCAGCCTTCGAAGCTGATGATCCGGGATTGATCACCCTGGGCTGCGAAGTGGAACACCAGCGCTTTGGACGTGGCAAGGTCATTCAACTCGAAGGTGATGGCGCCAACAAAAAGGCCACCGTGGTTTTTCAAAATTCAGTACAGAAACAGTTACTGCTCAAATTTGCCCGGCTAAAAGTGATCAAGTGATCAATTTTCGACATAAATTGTTGTGTAAGTAAATAGTTTCTTAAATTTGCAGTGCTTCGTTTGTACATACCAACCGGCACTCTCTTTCAAAGCAATAGATCATTCATTAGCATAATTTTTAAAAATCAGATGGAATACAATTCAAAACAGAAACCTTTGGTCATGCCAGAATATGGCAGGAACATCCAGAACATGGTTGATTATACCATGACCATTGAAAACAAGGAAGAACGTCAGCAGGCCGCTCAAACCATAATCGATGTGATGGGGAACCTCTACCCTTACCTGCGCGATGTGGCCGATTTCAAACACAAACTCTGGGATCACCTGGCCATTATGACCGATTTCAAACTCGATATTGATTATCCTTACGAATTACCCACCATCGATTTGCTGACCAGCAAGCCCAACAATATCCCCTACAATACCGGGCACATCAAATACCGGCACTATGGATATGTTGTACAACAAATGATTCAACGTACCGCTGAATTTGAAGAAGGTCCCGAAAAAGATTCATTGATCCAGATGATTGCCGATCATATGAAAAAATGCTACCTCACCTGGAACAAAGAAACGGTTGATGATGAAAAAGTGATGGCCGATTTTCTGGAGCTGGCCAAAGGAAAAATTGATGTTCCCGAAGATTTTCAGCTCAAAGAAGCCAAAACCCTCATTTCGCCTAAGAAGAAAAAAATCCATCCCAATCCAACGCAAGGCAAACGACCCGACAACGGAAAAAGAAGCAATTTCAAAAGTGATTTCCGTCGCAGTTAAACCAATAAAAACCAACTTCCGGCGCAACTATGTCAACATTTGTGATTGAAGGAGGTAGCTCTCTGAAAGGTGAACTTATCCCGCAAGGTGCCAAAAACGAAGCCTTACAGGTGATTTGTGCAGTAATACTGACCGAAGAGAGCGTAACCATCCGCAACATCCCTGAAATCAGTGACGTTCTGCACTTGATTGATATCCTGAAAGTTTTGGGCGTAGAAACTACCCGCCTCAAAAAGGGGGAATATATTTTCTGTGCCAGGAAAGTGAAGCCCGAGGTGATGAAAACCGAAGCTTACAACAAGCTGGCCCGTAACCTGCGGGGTTCGGTGATGTTGCTGGGACCCATGCTGGCCCGTTTCGGAACAGGCTTTATTCCTCAGCCGGGTGGTGATAAAATAGGTCGCCGCCGGCTCGATACACACTTCATCGGGTTTCAAAAACTGGGTGCTGAATTCCTGTTCGATGCCAACGAAAAATTTTATCAAATATCGGGAACCAAGCTGAGGGGCAGCTACATGTTGCTCGACGAAGCATCGGTAACCGGTACTGCCAACATCATCATGGCTGCGGTAATGGCCATGGGCACTACCACCATTTACAATGCAGCCTGTGAACCCTACATTCAACAGCTGTGTAAAATGCTGGTGAGCATGGGTGCCTTAATTCAGGGCATTGGATCTAACTTACTTCAAATTGAAGGTGTTACAAAACTTGGAGGCTGTGTGCACACTGTTGACCCCGACATGATTGAAATTGGCAGCTTTATTGGACTGGCAGCCATGACCCGCTCGGAAATCACCATCAAAAATGCCGCGATTGAAAAATTGGGAAATATCCCGGCTCAGTTCAGCCGTTTGGGCATACGTATGGAATTCAGGGGAGATGACATTTTCATCCCTGCACAGGACAACTACGAAATTGAGAGTTTCATCGATGGCTCCATCATGACCATTGCCGATGCCCCATGGCCGGGATTGACTCCCGACCTGCTCAGTGTTTTTTTGGTGGTAGCCACCCAGGCAAAGGGAAGTGTGCTCATTCACCAAAAAATGTTTGAAAGCCGGCTTTTCTTTGTAGACAAGCTCATCGATATGGGTGCGCAAATCATTCTTTGTGATCCGCATCGCGCAACGGTCATTGGATTAAACCACGAACATGCACTCAGGGGAACCACCATGGTTTCCCCCGATATCAGGGCTGGTGTAGCGCTGCTTATTGCTGCCCTTTCGGCCGAAGGGAAAAGCAAAATTCAAAACATAGAACAAATCGACCGCGGGTACGAAGACATCGGGACCCGCCTGAATCAAATTGGAGCCAGAATTCAGCGCATAGCAACCTGATTGTCGCGGAAATCCGTATTTTACTTCACCAAAAAGTGAACAGCATGCCCGAAAAAAGCTCCAGGAAGAAAAAAGCTCAGCTTCAAAAACTGCAAAAACAAAAGCGGAAGGAATTGTGGCACGATCTGCTCCCCCTGATCAAAGCTTTT
>JAFGVJ010000227.1 GCA_016938055.1 Prolixibacteraceae bacterium | reverse complement strand
TTGTTATTGAATAATGGGGTCACCAGGTCACCATCCTTGTCCACTTTTGTATAGCCACTTTGTTGAACCTGTGTACGCTTTTCGATGCTTAGACTGTCTTCAAAAATGGGATAATATTGTTGGATGAGTGCCGCTTCTTCTGAAGTAAGGGGTGCCCCTGAGTCCCCTTCCACGCAACAGGCTCCTTTGCACGCCATCAGGTCGCACAGAAAATGTTCCTGAAAGAGGTCCAAACTTACAATTGCTCTGTCAATCTGTATCATGCTGCAAGATTAGCAGAAATCTGAAAAATTATCAATACATGGCACCAACTATGATGAAAGAATGTGAAAAGAACGAAAAAAACGAAAAAATTGTATTTTTGGGATAACAAGCTGATCACAAACATCTAACAATGAAAAAACCTCAAATCATTACTTATCATGGTGTTGAGATCATTTACCTCGACTTCACCAACATGAAAAGAGAAAGCGACATCCTTAGCCTGGAAGACGAAGGTGCCAGACTCATCCAAAAATATGATTTCAATACCGCGCTAACACTCACCAACATGGATGGGATGTATTTCAACAACACTATTCGCATGCATTTTGTGAAAAGGGTTCAGGAAAACACACCTCACGTTAAAGCAAGCGCCGTCATCGGGTTGAACGGCCTCATCGCCCTGATGTACAAATCGTTTGTGAGGCAAAGCCGTCGCAATGTCAAATTGTTCAGCAAGAAAGAAGAGGCTTTGGATTATTTGGTGAGTTTTATGGATCAACATCAGTCAAACTACGCTGACTGAAAACCAATTTCATTCACTCAGCAAAAAACACCATCCTCCAACTTTCGATCTTCACAAAAAATATCCATTTCGGAAAACATTTGTTATTCAAATATTGTATTTAATTATTTTTTATAATTCACCCCCCCCGTTTCACTTTCTATTCAACGGGAAAAATTATTTTTGCATAAAACCAAAAACCAAAACCAATGAAAGAACCGGAAATCATTCACTACAAAGGGAAATCCATTGTTTATCTCAACTTTACTAACATGAGAAACAAAGATGAGATCATAGCCCTCGAAGACAAAGGAGCCGAATACATCCGTAAGCAGGCACCAAATTCTGCCCTGACCCTGACCAATATGGAAAACATGTTTTTCAACAACGAGATCAAGAGCTATTTTGCCGATGTGGTGAAGGGGAATGCCCCCTATGTGAAAGCTGGGGCTGTTCTGGGAATGAGCGGTTTGATATCCATCATGTACAATGCTTTTTTGCAATTAACCGGTCGGAATATCAAGGCCTTTAAAACTAAAGAAGAAGCATTGGAGTACCTGGCGAGCTTTTCATAAGCTGGTGAAGTGAATTGCCCTATGTGCTGCACGAACCACTAAAGTGGTATCGACAAACAGCTTATCAGTATGCCCTTTCCGTTAGATTTTGCTGTTGGCATTTCAAAGCGAACTCATTCTAAGAGTATGAACAGTTTAAGCAATCAAAGAAAAATCCGATTCATTCTTGTACTAGCAACTTGATGGTATGCATCCATTCTGACGAGCTTAGTTTAGCGAAGTACAATCCTGGTTTTGAAAAATAATGACCAATGGGCAGTTTGTGCCATCCTTCATGGTAAAATTGTTCAGAAATGACTAATTGTTTACTTCCATTGGTATTGTATAGTTCCAGAGTGACCATGTCGGCACCTTCAAGGAAAAATTCCAGTCGGGTTTGCTCGCTTACCGGATTAGGAAATACCCGTATTTCTTCCGATTGATTTGGGTAAACCTTCACCCCGGTTCCCTTTTCCCGAATGGAAAAGTTATCAATCAACACATACTGCCCCCCCTCAGTAGTAGAAGAATATTGCATGGCAAAGGCCAGCTGGCTGGCTTCGTTGTCAATTTCCAAAACTGCTTCGGCCCATTGGGATTTACCCTGACTCCAGAAATTATTCTCCAAATGGTTCCAGTTAGTAAATTCAATGTTACCGGTAAAATCATGGGTGTAAAAAAACTCCGGCTGGCGTCCCGGGGTATGCCAAAAATAGTCGAAACGAACTTCCAGTAAGTTCAACCCAGCCACGTTAAAATAATCGGAAATCAACCAATCGACATTGGCCTGCTTGGGATTACTGGTGATGTAAAAGCGGGCACAGCGGCTACCCTCCATCCCATCGTCGGGACTAATGTGCCAGATCTCCTCTCCTGCCAATGAATATGGTGTCCAATTGAGGTAATCATCTTCAAAGGGATCGGTAAAGGGAAGTGCAATCAATGCTGCCTGTTCATCATTAGTGGTAAACTCCATCACTACACCTGTTGAAGTGCCTGCGATATTTGTTGCAAAAGCCTTGTAAAAATAAGTTGTGCCAGCAGAAAGGTCTGTGAGTTCAAACAAAAATTCACCAGTTGTGCCATTCACATTTTCTACATGATCGCCCGATCCGGGATTTGAGTTTGAACTGCTCCAATAAAAGCCACGTTGGGTAATTGTTGCGCCACCGTCTGAAATAAGCTTACCGTTTAGTGTGGCTGAATTTGAAGTAATGCTTGTGGCGTTATTCGTTTCAATCGCAGGTTGATTGTGAGTTATCCCTTCAATGTGGAAATTATCCATCAAAAAATAGTACTGATCGTCAGGCGACACCTCGTACCGCAGCGCAAAAACAAAAGATTCACCCGGGTTTGCTATTTCGATGCGGGCATCCTGCCAACCCCAGTCATTGATCCAGAAACTTTTATCGATGTGTATCCAGTTTGAATTGGCCGGATTGCCATCAAAAGCAGCAGCATAATAAAATTCGGGAGAAGCGCCATCGGCTGTAAACAAATATTTGAAAGTAACAGCGAGGTTATTCATCCCATTGGTATTGAAAACAGGGCTTACCAACCAGTCGTTGTTTGCTTGTCGGGGGTTTGAAGTAGGATAGAATCGTGCACATTTCCCGAAATCAATGCCATCGTCGTTACTGATGTGCCAAACATCGTCACCTGTTACTGAAACGGTGGTCCAGTTTTCGTAGTTTTGGCTGAAATCGTCGGAGAAAGGGAGTTCCTCTAAAGCAGTTGCTTCTTCCAATGTTGTAAACTGTTTCACTTCACCAAAAGCCGTTCCTTCACTGTTTGTTGCAAAAGCCCTGAAATAATAATTTGTACCAGAAGAAAGGCCTGTGAGTTCAAACGAAAATTCACCAGTTGTGCCACTCTCAGTTTCTACATGATCGCCCAAACCGGGATTTGGGTTTGAATTGCTCCAATAAAAGCCACGTTGGGTAATGGTTGCCCCGCCATCGGAGGAGATGGATCCATTTAATATAGCAGAATATGCCTGAATCTGGCTTACACTCAGTGTAACAACTCCTGGTTTTGAAATAGTTGGGTTGATGATATTTTCGAGATAAGCGATATAACCTGCTTCAATTTCTTCTTTAGTTTTATGAAATGCTCCTTCATAGTCTCCTTCAATGTCACCTTCACCAAGAATAAATTTCTTAACATCAAGATAATTGTAACTTTCAAAAATATAATAGAAAAATGCACTCCCAAATACATATGGATCAAAGCCTTTAAAACCATCAATGTCGCGGTGTGGATCATAAACAAACTCATCCATTGTTGGATAACGGCCGTAATTAACTTCATAAAAGTCAAATACATTCTGTATTATGGCCTTATGGATACTCAGTTTATCTTCCGTAAATGGTCGGCCCGACATCACCGTCGTCAGCCCTTCATTATAAAATCCGTTGAAAATATTAAAATGATTGGCAATGGTATGAAAAAATTCGTGATTGATAATTCCCATTTTCCCATCATCGTCAAAAAATATTCCGGGATTTCTTTCTATTAGCAACACACTAAAGGCTGATCCACCAAAGGCCGATCCGGCTGTGTTTTCACTATAACCAAAATCAAGCGCTACTGACTTTTTACTGTGTAAAACCACCGACCATTGGTGATTTATTTGAAGTTCGTACAGAGCAGTATAACGACTGAATGAGCCTTCCAACGAATCTAAAATTTCCTGTGAATAAACGGAATCAGCAGGAAAGGTGTAAAGATTGAAGTGTTCGCTTGTGTTGATACATCGGTAACGTTCTTCATCGGCATTCACATAAAAGTAGTGCACAAAATTAAACCACCCATCCTCCCATGGCTTTAAATTAAAATAGCCGAACATCAGTTGCCCCTCGATAAACGATACCGTGACATCTTTCTTATTTGTCGTGGCGATTCCTGTTGTATCTTCAATAAAACTCATCTCCGGATTTATGCGCCCGTCCATATAGGCTCTAACAGAATCAACCCGTGGACGAAATCCTGTTTCGTACAATCCAAAACCTTCCAGAAAATATTCAGGGAAATTGCCTATTTGGTTCCGCTGAAGTTTCCTGATGATGGCCAATTGGGAAAACTCGTTAACAGCCAAACCTTTCAAGTCGGTATAGAAACTACGCTGGATATCAGTAGTTAGTGGTGAAAGATAAATTTCGAATGTTGAAATATTATGGAAGCCGCATTTCCAGTTTGGCGTTTTGTCGTCGCATAAATAAATGTCTTCTTTAGAGCCAAAGTTTACTTTTATCCGGACATCTTCATCAAATATTTTTTCCCGAAATGGCCTGTCCCAATAGGCTGAAAGTTTGCTGTATTCCTTTTCAAGTTCATCTTGTATGTTGTAATAATAATCTTCCTCACCTTCAATATTCGTGTAAAAATCGAAATGTTCTGAATTTCCAACCTTATTAAAAACTACTGGTTCATAGGCTTCAATGCTAAAATTGTCCATCAGAAAATAATACTCATCGTTTGGTGAAACCTGATAACGAACGGCAAATACCAACGATTCTCCCGGGTTTGCAATTTCGATGCGGGCATCCTGCCAACCCCAGTTGCTGATCCAAAATTCTTTGTCGATTTTTGTCCACGTGGAATTT
>JAFGVJ010000002.1 GCA_016938055.1 Prolixibacteraceae bacterium | reverse complement strand
TGGTTCCTGGGAAAAGTATCGCCCGAAGAACTGTTAAAGCACACCCTGAAAGCCCATTTGGGAATTTCACTCGAAGAAAGCAAGGGGCTCAATTATTACTACGCCTTACCCAACAAATTGTTCGATTATATACAGGCTCGTGTTCCGGTTTTGGTCTCAGACCTCCCCGAGATGGCTTCCATAGTGAACCATTACCGGATTGGAAAGGTAACCAACACATCCGATCCACGTCAGCTGGCCGCTATATTTGAGGAAATGCTCACAGACTTGTCGCAACGCAGGCTGTGGTTACAAAACCTTGAAAAGGCTTCTGCTGAACTATGCTGGGAAAACGAGGAACATAAACTTATGGCTTTGTATAGCAAAGCCATTGAAAACAGCTGATCAAAGGTCGCGCTTTTTAAGCAACAGGTAAATACAATAGATGAAGAGCGCCATATAGGCTAAAACAATCACAATGTCGACCGGGGCAACGTAATCCTTAACCTCACGCAGGGCATACTTTCCAAAAGGCATGTGAATAAGGTTATTGATGGCCTTAAGCGGAAACAGGCCCTTGATCCATTCGGTTTTAATCCGGAATACAATGATCGGCTCAATGATCAGCGTATACAAAAAGAGAAGTCCTATAGCCAGTCCTGTTCGTTTGATCAGCAATCCGATCAGCAATGCAAACACCAGGTATGCACTTAGGAGCAACAGGTAGGCGGGTACAAAGCCCGAATACCTGATCAGGTCGTGAATCTGTACATCGGGCGTACTGATTATGCCTATGATCAGTGCTGTAACAAAAACAAACAAAGTCGATCCCACCGCAAGCAACGCAACCAGGAACAGTTTTGAAACGATGAAGCCGCCACGGCTGAGTCCGTTCATGATGTTCTGCCGCAGCGTGTCGTAACTGATTTCGCTGGTGATGGAAATAATCATGTAAATACCCAGGATGAATTTCAGGTAGGCAGCAACATAGGTGAAATTGTGCCATATGTCGGGGAACTGGTACAGGGGTATTGCCGAGGGATCAATCAGGTTGGTGATGGATTCGCCATTGAGTGAAATAGACCTGAGAAATACTTTCCCACTGAGGATTACCAACAGTAGAATACCAATGTGCAGGCTGGTGAGTACCCAAAACGATGCGTTGGATCTGATTTTTATCCATTCAATATTGAAAAGCCTGTTCATGCCTGTTCATTTAAGATTTCGAGGAATTGGGTTTCGAGCGATTTTTGTTGCAGTACCAGGTGGGTAATGTCAATGCCTTTCTCAAAAAGGAAACGGCTTACATTAACGACTCGCAAGTTAGCCGGAAGTGTCACTGTCACCAGGTTATTTTTCAATACTGCATTTAATTGTTCAGGGAATTGCAGTAAGGTTTCCAGCAGCACTTCCGGATTTTCGGCACCAATTTCGAGCAATTGCTGCTCCCGGTGCTCAAATACCGGTCCGGCATGTACCAACTTTCCTTTGTTAAGCACTGCAAAGTGGGTGCAGACTTTCTGCACTTCATCGAGCAGGTGGCTGGCCAGGATGATGGTTTTATGCTGTAAGGCAATTTCTTTTATCAATGTTCTGATTTCGGCAATGCCTTTCGGATCGAGTCCGTTGGTCGGCTCATCGAGAATCATAACCTGGGGATCGCATAGCAGGGCAGCTGCAATGGCCAATCGTTGTTTCATCCCCAGCGAAAAGGTCCGGTAGGCCGAAAAGCGACGATCGTAAAGGCCAGTGGTTTTTAGCGCAGGGTCGATATTGCCAAATCCGATGGCTTTGATTTGCGCGACAATCTTCAGGTTGTCCACTGCCGACAGATAGGGATAAAATGCCGGGGTTTCGAGAATGGAACCAATTTTCTGGCGGTTATCACTGTGCGATGAACTTCCAAACCAGGCGAATGTTCCCGAAGTAGGGTTCACCACATTGAGCAACATGCCCAATGTAGTTGTTTTTCCGCTTCCGTTCGGTCCCAGTATGCCAAAAACACTTCCGGCTGGAATTTCGAGCGAAAGGTTATCAACAGCCTTTATTGAACCATAATGCTTGGTAAGGCCGGATGTGGTTACAACGTTGTTTAACATGGTATTTAAATGCATTTGAGCAGCGTCAGGTGTTTGTGGAGATCTTATTGTCGAGCTGTTTTTTGAGTTCCATGAATTTTTTGATGTCGATGGTACCGATCAGGTCAATCACGATCAGGCTGGAAGTGTTCTCGACAATGGCCACAAAACCAACGGTTTTTCCTTTTTTATCACGTCCGTACAAATTGATGGTGTTGCCCTTTTCGTTAATGGCCATCAGGTTGTTGTACGTTTCCTCCTGCAGGTTTTTTTTCAGGGTAGTTATTTCACTGGCCCCAAAACGTTGTTCAGCTTTGTTGTAGTTCAGCACCCGTATTTCCTCGATACCGTCAATGATGGCTGCCAGATCGGGATCGTTGTTGGGATTGAGCATTTTGAGCGTGCTGGGATAGAAGAATGCGTTAGTGTTCTCTTTAAAGTCGGCGCGGAAGCGCGTAACGCTTTTGCTTTGCGCCCATAAGAGGGTGGGCGACAGCAATATGAAAATAACAAAAAGTTTTCGCATAGGTGGTGTTTATGATAAGACGATTAACATGGGGGAAAATTACAAAAAAAACTAAGTAAGAACCAAGAACCAAGAACCAAGATCCAAGAAAGTGACAAGTGACAAGGGACGAGAGACAAGGAAATCAGCAAGCGTTTGAGTAGGGAGCAAGAGAAAAACCAGAACAATGAAAAAATGAAAGAATGAAAAAATGAAGAAATAAATAGACATACTTACTGCAAGACTAGAGGACTTAGAAGACCAGAAGACTAATAGACCAGTGGCAACAGCACCAACTTCAAACATTATCAAACCCTATCAAACCCTATCAAACATAAACTCAGAACACCCAGCGCCTAGCTCCCAACACCCTATTCCTTCATTCCTTCATTTTTTCATTCCTTCATTATTTAACACCCCATCAAACATCATCCCTACAACCTGATCATTTCGTCGGTGCAGGTTTGTGCATCAATG
>JAFGVJ010000226.1 GCA_016938055.1 Prolixibacteraceae bacterium | reverse complement strand
GATCCTGAATCAGTTTTTAATTATTTTTGATGAACGTTTAGATTTATATTAACAAATCAGTTTACACACTTTTTGGGAGACTGTCATATTTGGTATAGGATTGTGCTTGATTGTCACCTCTGTATGGGCACAGCAAGATCCCATGTTTACGCAGTATGTAACCAATCCAATTACCATAAATCCAGCGATAGCCGGAGTAAGGAACATCACCAATCTATCGATGTTTCAACGTTTACAATGGGCAGGAATGGAGGGTGCTCCCAAAACAACTTCGCTTTCCTATCAAACATATTTAAACAAGAACAAGGTAGGCTTGGCAGGTAATCTCATTCACGATCGGATTGGCCCTGTCATTCAAACAGGCTTGTATTTCGATTATGCCTATCATCTGACTTTAAATGATGAAAAGAAACGCAAGTTGGCCTTAGGATTGATGGGAGGCTTCAATTACTATAGTTTCGATTTGATGTCTTTGAGGGTGAATGATCCTGATGTTGATGTTCCTGTTGATGGTGTCAATCACCGCTTTTTACCAAATTTTGGTCTTGGAATGTTCTATCATACTCCCAACTTCTTTTTTGGGGCATCTCTGCCTAAAATTCTTAGAAACAGTTTGTCCGATGTCAACAATACTTTAACTGTTGAAGATCGTGAGGAAAGGCATTTATTTATGATGACGGGTGCCATTCTTGAAATTAACCCGCAATTTAAGTTCAGACCATCAGCAATTGGTCGCTTGGTAAACGGGTCGCCTGCTTCTCTTGACCTGAACGCAACGTTTGTTTACAATGAGCAAATTTGGTTAGGAGCACTTTATCGGTTGGGGGTGTCATGGGGAGCTATGGCCGGATGGCAGTTGAATAAACAATTGTATCTGGCTTATAGTTATGATTTTAGTCATAAACTAATGAGAGGGGGTAATTTCGGGACACATGAAATTACGATTTCGTACGACTTGAAGTTTGAACAACAAAGGGTTATTTCGCCCCGGTATTTTTAGATGTTAATGGTTTTAATATTAATATAAGTTATCATGAAACACTTGTGTAAGCTATTTGTGTTGTGTCTTTACCTTGGTGGGAATGCAGTAGCTCAACCCACTTTGAACTCATTTTTCGATGGTGTTGAAATTGTCGTAAGCAATACTGATATCAATACCAAAGCCAGCGACTTTGGTCCTGCCTTTGTCAAGAATGATTTGTGGTATTCTGCCTATCCAAAGAGTGAGATCAAAAAAGTGCTTAGAGGCAATTCTGATAAATCGTTTTATAAAATATTTTCAACTCCTATCGATCAAAACGGCTTATTAACTTCGGTGGAGAAAATAATGAAAGCTGATTTTAATACCGAATTTCACGAAGGGCCTATTGCATACAATGAAAATACCGGTGAGCTTTTCCTCACTTTAAGTAATGCCGAAAATGTGGATGTGGTGGTTGATGGAACCATTGTGAAACGTACAAGGATGCGGCTTAGGATGGTGGTAGCAAACCTTGTTGACAGTGTTTGGGTGATTGAAGCTGAAATGCCATTCAATTTCCCGGCATATTCAGTTGGCCACCCTTCGCTTTCAGTGACTGGCGATACCCTTTTCTTTACTTCCGACATACCCGACCAAAACAGGGGAAAAACCGATATTTACATGTCGGTTAGAACCAATGGCGCTTGGGGGACCCCTATAAATTTGGGCGATAAAATCAATACTCCATCATCCGAGATGTTCCCCTTTTATCATCAAAGTGGGGTGCTTATTTTTGCCTCAAATGGTCAAAAGGCAGGTAAAGGTGGCCTCGATCTTTACTACAGTGAATTGACCGCTGATGGTTTTTCCGAAGCCAAGCCAATCCAACAACTCAATACTGAATTCGACGATTTTGGCCTAATCCTACACAAAAAGGGGGACTTTGGATATTTTGTATCCAACAGGCCCGGACAGTTGGGCGATGATGATATTTATCAATTTGAAATCATCAAACAGTTGATTGATGTAACAGGCACAATTGTTGACAGCAACACCGGCAAACCTGTCGATGGTGCTGACATTGTAATGTATGACTGCAATAACAAAGTAATAGGTCGAACATCTTCCGACGTTAAGGGAGCATTCCAATTTAAACAAGTAGCCAAAGGCTGCTACAAAGTTTCGGGTGAAAAGGGTAACAACGCCAGCAGTACTGTTGAAGTGAACAATCAGAACTTTGTGGAGCTGAAACTGGAACAAACGATAACAGTAAAAGGAAAAACTTTTGATAAATCAACGAATCAGGTTTTAAATAACGCAGTAGTATCATTGACTGATTGCAATGGAAAGCAATTGAATACCACCGTTTCGGATAAAAATGGCGACTTTACCTTTGATAAAATGCCCCTTGGGTGTTACATGCTTACTGCTGAAAAGGAGTTGTATGATCCCGCGTCGGTTAAATTGGATGAGAAACTCTTTGCTGAATTGAAACTATCGCCGGTAAAAATGATTGAAGTTGTAGTACTGGATTTCGATGAAAAGTCACCAATCCAGAACGTAACAGTGGCGATGGATGGAAAAGAACCAGTAAAGCTTAATAACGATGCACTTTTCAAAACAAGGTTCGATATGGAAAGCTCAATTTCACTTGATGTCAAAGCTGAAGGATACCTGAACCAAACCCATCGTTTAAATACTTCCAACAGGACTTTTGTGCGCGATACGGTATGGATGATGAAACGCGAAATGGATCGTACCTTTGTACTCGATAATATTTATTACGACCTTGGGAAATGGAATATCCTACCCAGTTCGGCTATAGAACTCGATAAATTGGTGGCTATCTTGAAAGACAATCCTACAATAATTGTTGAATTGGGATCGCATACCGACAGCAGGGGGTCCGACGAAGCCAACATGTTACTCAGCCAGCGCAGGTCCGAATCAGCAGTTTCTTACATTGTTGGTAAAAACATACCGAAGTCACAAATTGTAGCAAAAGGGTATGGTGAAACTAAACTAGTGAATCATTGCGGAAATGGGATTTCTTGTAAGGAAGAAGAACACCGGGTTAATCGGCGGACAGAATTCAAAATTATTGGAATGTAATCAGAGGGTATTTGTTTAATGCTTTAGCTTTGATTTATGAAAGCTTAAAGAATTAATTTCTCTCGTTGTTATTGATTACTAAATTTAAAGATTTGATTCATTCAATGTTGCAGCACTTCAAAAACCTTATTGGTGGTAAATACCGAACCATCGCTAAGCTGACAGGTGGCTTGCAGCAGGTGTTTCCCTGCTGGCAGACCTTCAGGCAGAGGCGCTTTCCATAAATGGGTCGAAGGAGCTAAGCCCGGTCGCCATTGATCGCGATTGTAACGGAGGTGGTTGTTTCGTAACAGGAACGGATCAATTTCCATCACCTTTTCCATTTGCACAACAGGACCGTTGTTCAAGCGATAATTGACCAGGGTTGCTTCGTTCCCGTCGAACACGTTAACGTAAATCCAGTGCTGCTGTACCGAATCAGGGCTGATGGCTGCCGGAGGTGCACTGATGCGCAGTTGTTCATCGATGCTGTTGGCCGCTGCAATGAAAGATTTCCGGTACTTTCCCGCTTCAAAAGTGGTGAGGTAGAAACCGGGAGGCGTTCCGTCGGAACAAGTGGCATCGGGAATGCTGTCGAGTCCGTAGGGACCCACCCACCAGCCACCGCAGGCAGCACCGGCTATCAGCCCTTCAAACTGTCCTTGGTAAGGCCACAGGAAATCTGCATTGTGCGTCCAGGAACCGGTCTGGTGCACATGTCCGTATATGGCCAGCAGGTTTTCACGGTCTTTCAACAAGTCAAATACCTTTTGGATACTCGACGTATCGGCAAACTGTTTCATCAGGGGAATGTGGGCCATCAGTACAACCTGGTGGTCGTGCGGCACCAATGCAAGGTCTTGTTTTAGCCATTCAAGTTGCCCGGAGTCAAGGCCACCGGTGTAACTTCCGTTGCGGTTCTCTTTCTCGTTCCAACCTTTATAACGAACGGTATTCAGCACAACAAAATGGGTTTTCCCCACATTGAAAGCATAATACTCGGGGCCGAAATGCCTGCGGTAGGTTGTTGCCTGATCTTTCTCGTCTTTTGAAAGGTAATTGATATCGTGATTGCCAAAAACCATGTAGGTGGGAGTTTCCATGGTTTTCAACGCGCCTTCAATAGCCGGATAAATGTCGAGATAGTTGTCGGCTATGTCGCCCAAACAAATTTTAAAATCGGCCGGATGCTGAAGCAATTTGGGGACAATCATTTCCTGAAAAAATTCGACTTCTTTTTTGGTGGGTGCCTGAATGTCGCCAATCATCTGAACCTTGAAAGTGTCGGCGGCAATGACCGATGCGATCATGGGAAAGTCCAGCGTATCATTGATGTTCCACAGTGATTGTATCCCCGGGTACTTCATGTGGGCCGGCGATGCTTCCTGATAAACCAGGCGGTAAAAGGCCGGAACACTGTTGTCCTGTAACTGAAAACTGTAGCCTTCGGGTTGAATCACATACACGATGTCCTGTTTTTCAATCGGTAGCGTTGCCAATCCCATCCTGTTGGTCAGTGCAATGGTTCCCATGGTAGAAACTGCTATGCCTTCGAGGGGTGTTTCGCCGGGATCGAATTGCAGGTTGTTGTTGCGATCGTGGTAAACCCTCGCGGTAACATGTTGTTGCTGACCGGAGGATTGGCCCATGAAGCACAGGAAAATGAGCAGGGTTGAGAATGTTTTCAGCATGGTTTGAAGTTTAAATTGTTAGCACAAAAAGGAAACAAAAAGAAGTTCGCTTAAGTTTCAGGAAAAACCTGGCTTTGCTTAATAGCCTCTTTTATTGAAAAGCATGAAACCCATGTTCAGGGAGAAAAACCACTTTTGGCCGGGTTTGTCGTAATAATTCATTTCGAAACTCAGCGGACCAGCCTGGGTTTGCAATACCAGTCCACTCATGGCCATCAGGTGGGCCCGGGTGAAGATCTTTTCGTTGTAAGTGACGGTATTTTTTTCGCCCCTGATCATTTCCTGAATGGGAAAAAAGCCATACAGTTCACCACGAAAATGCAGGTTATCGGTTAAATGGTAGATCAGCTTACCGCCCGTGGCAAAATACTGGTTGGCCCTGAAATGTTCGTTATAAACAGATTTGCTGTTGGGCGTGGGGGTAAAACTGGTAGCATTGAGTTTAGCCGATGTATAATTGCTGAATAAGTGATTGTTGTTGATCGAGGCTTCGGCAAAGGCTCCCAGGGTCAGGTATTTGCTCACGATGTAATACTGATCGTAAAGCCCGTAAATTTGGAAGAATTGGTGCTTTGCATCGGCAATCCCGGTCAGTGGTGCCGTAGTTCCCGGCGTAAAGGATTCCATCCCGTTGATGTATTGCAGGTTAAACATTTTCCGGCCTCCTTCAGTGGGATATTGTTTGTAGTCGAAGTTTTTCTTGTCGATGCGGGCATGTACCGCAAAACCCTTAAAGCCGGTATTGTCCAGCTTGTCGCCGCTGTTAAAAATGTCGGTCTGATAGTACTCATCGTTGGCACTGAAACGGGCAATGCCCACATCGGCGATCCCTGTTTTTGAATAAGGGAATCCTACTTCAAAACTCAGGTTACTTTCGTTTTGCTTCACATACTGAGGTCTGATGTCGGTAAAAATCAGGTCGGTACTGGTCGAAAAATAGTCCCAGAGGTTCAGTGTGAAATAGCTGGAAATGTAGAATGGAACCTTTCCGGGTGAATCGATACGTCCTCCCAATTGAAAAGCATTGTAAAAGCGACCGAAATACAGATTGCTGGAAACTTTGTACGAACGGTTGTTGAAAGCTTTCAGGTTGGTCTGGATGTACCCGAAAGTATTGGAACGTGTGGTAAGGTGGCCCCCAAACGACACATCGATGGGTTTACGGGTTTCAACTTTCAGGTGGAGGTCGAATAATCCGGTTCGGCGGTTGAAATATGCCAACGGCCTGATCGACTTGATGTGATCTTCGGAAATCAGTTTGAAATAACTGCTTCGCAGCTCTTCCATGTCGATGACCCGCTCCTTGTGTTTGATCGACTGGATGATGTATTTGCGCTGCATATTGTCACGCACACCTTCCACCTGAATGTTGTTGAACTGAAATTCTGGTTTCTTCTTGTTGAACTGCTCCCTTTTTTTGGCCATTTCTTCTTTGCTAACCCTTCGATGAATACGGCTTTCAATTGAATCGATGGCAATCAGGGCTGTTTCAATGCCCCGGCTGTGAATGTAGTTCACCTTTGAAAAATCGAGCAGTCCCACATCACTCAAAGGGGTTTCCAGCATGATGCCCATGGAATCGGGAATGCTGTAATTGGTCCGCTGGGTGACCATGGTTTCTATCTGGCTGATCACATCATCCTTGTCGAGGTAGCTACCCATGTTGGTCACAGCATGACCAATGATGATGTCGGGCTTGAATTCTTCCACCATCACATTCACGGGAAAATTGTTCACAATGCCGCCGTCGTATAACAAACGGCCATCTTTTTCAATGGGTTTGTATACCAGCGGAACAGTCATGGAGGCGCGGATGGCTTCTCCCAGGTCGCCGTCGCTATGGATTACGGCCTTGTTGTTGTAAATGTCAGTGGATAAGCAGCGGTAGGGGACAAGTAATTGATTGAAATCACTGTTGCAGGCAGCAGTTGTTTGGGCTGTTAGCTGCAAAAAAGCAAAGTCCATTTGGCGTTCGGGAACCAGGTTGGTGGGGAGCAGCAATTTCACTTTTTCGTCTTTCCTGGTAATGTCAAGGTTGATCCAGTCGGGCGATTCGTCATTCCTTCTGAAGTAATACAGATCGTCCTTGTCCATCCGCCCGGTCGACCACAGTTTGAATTCATCGGAATTGAAAAGTTCCAGCATTTCGTCGGGCGTCAGGCCCGAAGCATAGAGTCCTCCGATGATGGCCCCGATGGAGGTGCCAGTGATGTAATCGATGGGGATGTTGTGTTCCTCCAGTACTTTGATGAGGCCGATGTGGGCCATTCCTTTTGCACCCCCGCCACTCAGCACCAGACCAACTTTCTGGCCCCGGGCTGCAATCATCATCACAATGAGTATAACTGACAGCAGTATTCGGCGCATTATGTTTCTACTTTTTGTTTTAACGATTGAAATCCTTCACCCAAAATTTCACGGGTATCCATGATGGTGATAAAAGCATCGGGATCGATGGAGTGGATGTATTGTTCCAGGATGGCTACTTCGCGGCGGCTCACCACGGTGTAAATAATCTGCTTATCGTCGTTGGTATACATCCCCTTTCCCATGAGATAAGTTCCGCCCCGTTCCAAATCGACCAGAATTTTGCTTTTGATGAGCTCATGTTCTTTTGAAATGATGAACAGTGCTTTATGGTAGTTCCCTCCTTCAATGGTGAGGTCAATGGCCCTGCCGGTAATGTAAATCACCAGCCACGAATACAGTGGGATTTTCCAGTCCTGAAAAGCCAATAAACCCAGCAGCACAATGGCCGAATCGACATAAATCATCAATTGTCCCAGCTGAAGATTGGTGTACTTGGCAATGATCATGGCCACAATGTCGGAACCTCCCGAAGTAGCGCGTGACTTGAAAATCAGGCCCAGGCCAAAGCCCAGCAAAACACCACCAAAAACGCACGAGAGTAAAACATCGTCGACCAGTGGCAGGGCGCCATCGGGTCGTAAATAGGTAATCCCGTCCATGAACACCGAAGTAAGCACAAAGCCAACAATGGTTTTAACCCCGAATTTTGGACCGAGTATTTTGATCCCGGCGTAGGTGAGGGGAATGTTCAATACCAAGCCGAACAAACCAATGGGAATGCCATCGGGCCAAAAGCTGAATACACCCTCGGTGAGGTAGTGAACCACAATGGCAATACCATACACGCCGCCGGGAACAATTCTATGGGGCGAAATAAAATAAACAAAGCCGGCAGCCAGAATGAACGCACCGACCACAATGAAGAAGTAATCGCGGAACCAACGTGCCGAAAAGATTTTATCCTTCGATAAGAAAGCCATGGTGTAAAGTTTGAATCATTTAGGCGATAAATTTAACCATAATCGGATTCAGAATAAAGCACAAAACGCATCTTTGTGATAAAAAATCACATCCAGTTCTGCACAAGCCAGCCCCGTTCAAGGGCAATTTTGGCCAGCTTCTTATCGGGGCTCACACATACAGGGAACCCAACCTGCTGCAAAGCGGGAAGGTCGTCGATGGAATCGGCATAGTAAGCCGCATTTTCGAGTTTAAAATTGCGTTGTTCACAAAATTCTTTCAAGCGAACCAGCTTTTCATCGCGGAAACAGAATTTGCCCACAGGTCGGCCGGTAAATTTTCCTGCTTCAACTTCCAACTCGGTGCATATTACCGCATCCATGTTGAGGTGTTTTCCCAACGGTACACATACCGATGAGATCGCAGAGGAAAGAATGACCACTTCGGTTCCTTCGTTTTTCAGAAATTCAATTTCCTTCACAATGTTGGGCCTGATGTTGGGCAACAGGTCTTTTTGAAGTATTTCGTTGGAGATTTTATTGAATTTGTCTTCCGACAAGCCGGCCAGCCAGCCACTCATGCGGTGGATCAACTTGTGGGTGTCTTTCATGGAATACTTGTACTGGATGCCCGTATAAATGGCTTTCAGCACGCCAAGGGTACTCATCACTCCCTTGTGGTAAGCATGTCTGATGAGTGCTTCACCACTGTTGATTCGGATAATGGTTTTATCAATATCGAAAAAGGCAATATCTCTTTTCTTCAAGGTCATTCAAAAAATACTGAACAAATTTTCATTTTTTATACGCCCTGAAAATAATGATTTCCTTCCGGATTGTATATTATCTTCAAAGCTTTTGGTAAAATTTTCACCGAAAAGTAATCAGAGAAAAAGAGTTCCCCATCGACGTGAAAGGGCACTTTCTGATCAAATTTCATCTCAAGGGAGGATGTTTGGTAGTAATGTACGCTTCGGTCGTTAATATGTTCACCTTTGGGAACCTTCAACAGAATTTGCAAGCGTTTGATGAGTGATAGCTCCCTGATGGCACAGACATCAAGCAAGCCATCGTTGGCTATAGCCTTGGGAGTCAGGTAGAAATTTCCGGCAAAGCGCCGCCCTATCGAAATGGTATTGATGAAGCATTTGCTGCGCTTGTTATTTCCGTTGGCAAGCACGGTCATCATTTTTTCACGGTAAAATAGCAGGGTTTTCAGGATATGCCAAATGTATTTGTCTTTGCCCCCTTTTTTGACTTTGCCGTCGTCGACATAATTTTCGGAAGCCACCTGAGCATCAAAGCCCAATCCCATGCCATTAAAGAATTGTACATTGTTGCAGGTTCCAACATCCATCCCGATGGTATTGGTCTGAAAGAAAAGGTCCCAGTGTTTAGCTTCAAAACGCGCAGGGAAACCCAGAATTTGAATAAAATCGTTGCCAGTACCTGCCGGTATAATACCCATGATCACATCCTGCTTTCCCGTTACTTCCCTGGCTACTTCGTTGAATGTGCCATCGCCACCAACAGCAATCAGGTATTTAACCCCATTCTGAATGCTTTCGCGGGCCAGCACGGTGGCATGGCCATGGTACTCGGTGATCAACAGGGTGGCGTTCAGTTGTTGCTCTTCAATCCTGGTTTTGATGATTGGAATAAGGCTGGTAGCAAAATGGTTTCCGGCTGTTGGGTTTAAGATGAAAACCCATTTTTCGTTTTGAACATTCGTCATAAATCGATGGAATTAAGCATAGGCGTAAGCCGATTGAATGACCTCGCGGGCTGTTTGTATGATTTCTTCGTCGTTTTTTGAATGGATTTCGTGAGGGGCTATCGGCTTGTGGATGATCACGTTGATTTTAGTGTTGAATTTAATGTAAAACCGGTTTTTGGGTTTCAGGTGATAGAAACCGTTCAGTGTTACGGGCAACAATTCCATTTCTGAAGCCCTTAATACATGTACAAATCCCCGGTAAAACGAATTAATATTCCCATCAACGGTTCTGGTTCCTTCTGGAAAAATGGCAATGGTGAGACCCTTCGATTTTTCAGAAATTTGCTGAACAATTTCCTTGGTATTCCTGATGCTTCCCTTGTGTACAGGGATGTAGTTGATGATGCGAAGCAGCTTGCGGAAAACCGGTATCCGCATTAACCTTACGTGGCCAAACCACGATACGCCAGGATGAATGGCCATGATGGCCATGATGTCGAACAAGCTGGCATGGTTGGCAATGAGCACGTATTTCTTGTTTTTGTCGAAATGCTCCATCCCACTGATACGCAACTTTTTGCCAATGAGCAGAAAAACTGTTTGAGCCCAACAATTGATCCCTGCCCTGACGGCCCGTTCCATATTCAGCGAAGCGAACAATAAAAGGGTCAGTACAGTCAGGGCTGTAAACACATAGAGCAAACCAAAAACAGGTATTGTTAAAACGGTATAAATGGTTGACCTCATCCCAATCGCAAAAGTTGGGGAGAAAAATAGAAATTTTTCTTTGATATCAAACAGGGGATCAATAAAAAGCAGCAGGCACATTCACTGCCTGCTGCTTTTTATTGATCAATATTGTAACTGCAAGATATTGTTAGTTAATTATTTCAATCTTTTTTTCATTGTAAATATTGCGAGAACTGTTGCCCAACATCAGTTTGAAGAATCCGGGTTCAAGCACCCACTGCTTGGAGTTTTCGTCGAAAAATGCCAAATCTTCTACATCCAGATTCAGGCTCACTGTTTTCTTTTCGCCAGCTTTTAGAAAGACTTTTGCAAAGGTTTTCAATTCTTTTTCGGGGCGCAGCACTGAACTATCTTCGTCGTTCACATAGCATTGAATCACTTCTTTACCGTCGAAATTTCCAGTATTCTCAATGGTGATGCTGATTTGGACCTGCTCATCCTTGCGATAAGTGCTTTTGTTGGTTTTTACTTTGCTGATGTTGAAATCGCTGTAACTCATTCCAAAGCCGAAGGGATAGGCCGGTTCAATTTTTTTGGTATCAAACCAGCGGTAACCTACCAGGATGCCTTCTTTGTATTCCATGATCAGGTCTTTGCCTGGATAAGCATCCAGGGCATGAACGCCCACATCGCTGAGTTGCACAGGGATGGTGAAGGGCAATTTTCCCGAAGGATTGACATCGCCAAAGAGCACATCGGCCATGGCATTGCCGCCTTCCGATCCGTTGAACCAGCCGTAAACAATGGCCGAAGCTGTTTCGCGGGCAGTGTTCAGGTTCACGGGCGCACCGGCAATGATGACCACGATGGTGTTGGGATTCACGGCTGTGACTGCCCTGATCAATTCATCCTGACCAAAGGGCAGATCAAGTGAGGCGCGATCGATGGTTTCGGTTTCTATTTCGCGGGTATTTCCGGCAAAAATGATGGCTACTTCGGCATTACGGGCTGCTTCAACGGCTTCGGCCAACAAGGCCGAATCGGGGGTATTGATGGCCGGGGTCCGCCAGTTGTGTTCCTGCTCAAATCTTTGAACATAGCCTTTAGCGTAGTGAATGGTGATCTGGTCGCCCACCTTGTTTTGCAAACCCTGAAGCGGGCTTATTTCATATTTTGGTTTTACACCGGCGGTAAAGCCTCCTTTGGCCTGCGATTGAGTGGCATTCAGCCCGATCACCGCCATGCTTTTAAGTTTGTCGGCATCGAGGGGGAGCAGTTTTTGGTCGTTTTTCAATAAAACAATGGACTCAGCGGCTACGTCGCGGGCAATTTGTTTGATTTTGTCGGATACAAATTCGCCTTCTTCACGGCCCTCTTCCATCTTGTTCAGGTTGTAAGTGACCCTCAGAATTCGGCGCACCTTGTCGTCAATCACTTCCATGGGGATGCTTCCTGCCAGTACCGAATCGCGCAGAGGGTGCCCCATGAAGTTGAGGTCATAATTTTGCTGGTGGGTATCGGTACCCATTTCCACGTCGAGGCCGCCAAGGGCCGCGGTTACCGTGTTGTGTGTGGCGCCCCAGTCGGAAACTATCATCCCTTTAAAACCCCATTCTCCCTTGAGAATTTGGTTGTTGAGGTAATCGTGCTGGCAGAGGTATTCACCCCTGAATTGGTTATAGGCACCCATCATCCCCAGGGCATTGGCTTCGAGTACCGATGCTTTGTAGGCCGGAAGGTAAATCTCTTGCAAGGTCCTTTCATCCATTTCGATGCTCACACTCATCCGTTCAAATTCCTGATTGTTGGCAGCGAAATGTTTGACACACACGGCTACATCCTGGTTTTGTACCCCTTTGACATAAGCCACGGTGATGCGGGAATTCAATAATGGATCCTCTGTGAAATATTCAAAGGTTCTTCCGCCTATGGGGGTGCGCATGATGTTGACTGCCGGGCCCAGGATCATGTCTTTGCCCCTGGCACGGGTTTCTAAACCAAGTCCTTCGCCGTAACGGTAGGCAAGTTCAGTATTCCAGGTAGCACCCAAGGCTGAACCGGTGGGGAAGAAGGTGGCCGAATCGTTGCCCAAGCCCAGCGGATTCCACGAGTGGCGCTCCAGTTCTTCACGAACCCCGTTGGGACCATCGGTATAATGAAACTCCGGGATTCCCAAACGTTCAACACCACCCGAAACAAACATGCCGGTTCCATGCAGCATGCCCACTTTTTCATCGAGGGTCATTCGAGCAATCAGGCTGTCAATGATCGGCTCATAATGCTCCTGAATTTTGTATTTCTCACTGATGACTGTTTCCTGCTGCGATTTGTTACAGGCTGTTAAAAACATGAAAATGGTGAAGGAGGTCAGAATTGTCCTGACCAATAAGTTTTTCCCGGTGAAAATTTTTCTCATCGATATGGATTGATTAAGTGAAACTGATTGCTTTTCAAAACGCGGGCAAAGATAAAGCTTCTCCATGATAAAGGGGGGTCATTTGTTTTCAATGGAGGGTTGAAAACTTTATTGACTTCGGGCAGCGCACGAATCGAAGGAAATATTTTCTGCTGTTTTTGTCTGCCCCAACTGGAGAATTCTTATTTTAGTGGCCGATTAACCACTGACTTATGCCAATGATTAAACCTGGCTTTTGGCAATTTTTTATCCATCGCCTGCCAACTACCTTGCTGTTGTTTTCGGCGATCATCCTGATTGCTGCCTGCAGCAAAACACTCCCTCGAAAAGATGCAGAAAAACAGTTGAAAGCATTCGACAACGAATTGATTACGCTCTTCGATCAGTTATCGGAAAGTGAAGGCCTCCGTTTGTTGAACCATTTATTATCGGTGAACAATTTGCCACTACCACTGCTGAACTTTGTAGAAAGTAATCCGGCAACAGCTTCGGCCTATCATTTTTCTGAACATGCCGGAATATACAGGGTGGATACGCTCACCATGCAAGCCATTAAAATTGCCTCTTCCGATGCTGTGTTGGTTTATTTTCCTTACCTGTCAAGAAACGATTCGATGGCTTATTTACGGCTCACAAATTATCAGTCCAAAATGACCAAGTGGGGAACCGAAGTCCCCACCAGCATGAACATGAAACTGGGGATTTCCGATAGGGTATTGTTTTCGCTGGATTTGAAGGGTGAAGTCAAACACAACATTCCCACCAAAATGAACGTTGAAATGAAGCTGGCACAGTACAATCTTAAGTTGAGGCTTCGCTCCCTGCTCAACAAGCAAACTGCCCGTTTTTATTTAAGAGTGGATCTGAAAAATTCTGTGCATGATATCCTGAGGTCTAAAGTTTACATGCAACACGATGTGTCGAACCCGGCGGGATCTATGCTGGAAAATACCAAAGTCAGTTTGAAGTCTTTTCCTGTCAGTATCAGGGTCTTGATCGATAATGGTGCGATCAATCCTGCATCGACCAATTTTATGGAAGAGTTCAATCAATACACCCGGATTCGAGTTGCATCTCAGTTGTCAGGGGCCAGTTTGGGAGAGGTTGATTTAATGGAGCGCGAAGGGCAGGCCAAACTTCACTACGCCCTCAGCTTTTCCGACAGTTCTTCAGTCTTCCTCGAAGACCTGATGTTATCGTACAAATACCTGATGAATTTACGTTATCCCGATGTGCCCGTTTCGCGTCGTTGATCAGAAGCGGGCCCTTCCAACATGGTCACCGGAATTGTCAAAGGCCGGATGCACAATCATGTCATTCGAGTAGACAAAAAAACCTTTGTTGAAGTCAATGTCCAGCCCGGTGACCGAGTAAACAGCCTGCCAGATGAGCAGGGTGCAGCTCCACACCGAGTTATCGGCCCATGAAAAATCGGAATCCTCGTTCAGCTTTCGTTCATCCCTGAATTGTTTCATGGCATTCCAGCTATAATCTTCACCCAGTTGTGCACGGGCAAATGCCACCAGCTGATCGGCCTGTTCTTCACTGATGTTCAGCCTGAGCCGGTAACGCAAGCCTGTTCTTTTATTGCTGAAGCTGTCGGAACGCAGGCCTGCAAAGGGATGATCGGTCAAAGCACTGATTTCCCTCAGCTGGAATTCGGGATGGATATGCAGGCCGGTGAGCTCAATGATGGTGCTATTGGCCAGCAGGGTATCGATGTTTGTGTGCTGATATCCTTTGGTGACCATGGCCGCATGACCAAACAGGATGCCGCTTGTCAACTCTACGGTTTCGGGCAGAAAATTGCCGTTGGCAATCACCAGTATGTCGCCCTTACGCAACTCGTCGATGCCAGTAATACACCAGTTTGCTCCCTTGCTTGTTTCAAGGTCGAAAAACAAGGTTTCAGCAGGGACGTTTTTTCTCTTACATGCCGAAAACATGCACAATGAAAGAAAAAGAATGAGTACAAGGGTTTGCTGAATACTTTGTTTCATAATGTTCTGAATTGATGCAATAAAAATAATACTAAAATGAAGATTTTAACTGTTGAACCGAATCGTTTAAATTCATACTTTAGTTTAAAATTTACGACCAAAAATTTGCGACTATGAAAAGGGTATTACCAATTGTATTATTGATGTTTTTCATCGTTTCTTGCGAATTGTTGCCCGAAAACCTTCGACCCGATAGCTGGTTGCCCGATTTGGGTGAAGAGAAGGTGTTGACAGCCGAAGAAGCGAAAGTAGAAATACGTTCAGCCAACCAGGATCTCACCGTGCGCAGGGAAAATATGCTGCAAACCAAGGGTTTCAGTTCACTGATGTATTTTTCTGAATTGATGGAGTCTGAAGATGCCTATGCCATGAAATCGGCCGATTTCAGAGCTACATGGTACCAAAAAAGTCTTTCGTATTCCAATGTATTCAACTATTTCAGGGGCAAAAATTCTTTGAAATCGGCCAAAGTAGTAGAGGAAGAAGGCATGTATGGCTACTTTGTTTACAATTTCAGCACAGGAACTTTCGACATGGTGAGTGAGAGCAACAACACCCTCGAGTTCATTTATCCGGCCGATGATGCTGCCAAATACAGCCAGCAAAACAATGCACAAATGACCATCACCGACCTCGAATTTGTGGAAGTCATTTCTTACGAAGATGTTTACGACTACAACACCGGAACCTATGTTCAGGAGGAAACTACAGAACAAATGCCTGTGAATGCCGATGTAGTATTGAAAATTGACAATGCCCTTGAGCTGACTGCCAATTATCAGGCTTCGTACAGCAACGAAGGCATGCCTTTGTCGATGGATTGCAGCATGGAAAGCAGCGGGAACAAAATGAAGGTTGAACAACGTGAGAAAGCGCTGGCTTACACTGCTAAAATCAGCATGGTTCAGGATGGAGAGACGCTCATTGACGCCAACCTCGATGTGACCTACAATGCTGATAAATCGGCCGTGAAAACTTACAAGGGCTACAGCATTATGACACCCTTAAAATTTGAAGGGACTGTGAATGCCGAAGCCATTGAAAAGTATACCGATGAGTACGAAGAAGCTGGCACCGAGCCTGATCTGGACTATCTGAACAGCCAAATCGATGTGGAAGTTTTTCAGTATGAAGACAAGGCCAAAATCGGCCACCTGGCTTATTACATGTACTACGACCCTGAATATGATGAGTCAGTTCCGGCACTGGCCATCGTATATGAGGATGGGACCTATGAATGGCTGGAAGAAGTAATGACTGTGGCAGAAATGTAAACACAGTTTGAAAGAAAATAAGAATGCACTCCAAGTGGGTGCATTTTTTTTGGCTTCAACTTTATGGGACCATTGTGGATGGACGCAACAAAAATCATAGAATGACTGCTTTCAACCCTCTATCTTTTCGGATCAATCTTTTAAACTGAAAACTTATGAAATTCAACCCTGCAAATAACATTCAAGACCTGAAACAATTTGGTGAATTTGGCGATGTAAACCCATCCATTACCGATTCTTCTACCTATACCTTTTTGCATGCCCACGACATGGAAGAGACCTTTCACGGTAAAATGGAAGGTTGTTTCCTTTACTCGCGGCACTGGAACCCCACCAACAAATACCTGGCCGATGCGCTGGCAGCCATGGAAGGGACCGAATCGGCCTGGATAACTGCCTCGGGTATGGCTGCCATCACCTGCGCTTTGTTGCAGGTGTGCAATAGCGGCGACCACATCATCACCAGTGTGACCACCTATGGCGGAACCTATGCCTTCCTGAAGAACTGGCTGCCAAAATTCAACATCGAAGTGAGCTTTGTGAACATCTGTGATTTGGAAAGTGTTGAAAAAGCCATTCGGCCCAATACCCGTGTCATTTATACCGAAACTGTTACCAATCCACTGTTGCAGGTGTCCGATATACCGGCTTTGTCAGTCATTGCCCGGAAACATGGAATTCAATTGATGGTGGACAATACCTTTACGCCCATGATTTTTAGCCCGAAAGCCCTGGGTGCCGACATTGTCGTGTACAGTATGACCAAGTTCATCAACGGGAAAAACGATTGTGTCGCCGGGGCCATTTGCGGAAGTCAGCAGTTCATCAACGACCTGTCGAATGTGAACGAGGGTACTGCCATGTTACTGGGACCGGTGCTCGATCCCATGCGCTCGGCCGGCATCCTGAAGAACCTGCATACCTTGCACATTCGCATGCAACAGCACAGCCGAAATGCCAGTTTCGTTGCCCAAGTGCTCGAAAAGCATGGTCTCAAGGTACGTTATCCAGGTTTGAAAAGCCACCCGCAACACGAATTGCATACCCGCCTTATGAATCCAGAATTTGGCTATGGCGGCATGCTGGCCATAGATCTGGAGAATGCCGACAGGGCCGAAAGTTTTATGCAAGTTTTGCAGGACAAAGGAGTAGGTTACATCGCGGTGAGTTTGGGGTACTTCAAAACACTCTTCAGTCTTTCAGGGAAAAGTACCTCATCGGAAGTTCCGGCCGATGTACAGAAAGCCATGGGCCTTTCGGAAGGACTGGTGCGTTTTTCGCTTGGGCTCGACCAGGACATTGAACGCAGCGGCCACCTCATCGAAGAGGCTTTGCGAGAGATGGGCCTCATTCAATGAGTTCAATAACCGGGCATTTTACCAAGACTTTGTACGCACCATTAACCTTCAATGGATGGTTTTTCAAAGCTTTTGTTATTTTTGTTAGCAATCAATTACTCGACAAACGTTTATTATGATGAAGAAAACATTTTTATTGCTTTCCCTGATGATGGCCACAACGCTGAGTGTGCTGGCCTGTACCAATTTTCTGGTGACCCGCGGCGCCAGTGCCGACGGATCGACCATGATCACCTATGCTGCCGATTCACATGTGTTGTATGGTGAGTTGTATTTTACCCCGGCAGCCGATCATCCCAAAGGATCGATGGTGGATATTTACGAATGGGATACCGGAACTTACCTGGGAAAAATCAAACAGGTTCCGCATACATACAGTGTGGTAGGTAACATGAACGAACATCAGCTGGCCATTGGCGAAACCACCTTTGGCGGACGTCGTGAACTGGGTAGTCAGAGTGGTGCCATCATGGACTATGGCAGTTTGATTTACATTACCCTTCAACGTGCCAAAACTGCCCGCGAAGCCATTCAGGTGATGGCCGACCTGGTAGAAGAATATGGTTATTACAGCAGTGGAGAATCGTTTTCCATTTCCGATCCTCAGGAAGTGTGGATCATGGAGTTGATTGGCAAAGGCGAAGGCGAAAAAGGAGCCGTTTGGGTGGCACTCAAAGTCCCCGATGGTTACATCAGCGGCCATGCCAACCAGGCGCGCATCACTACTTTCCCCATGAAAGACCCGCAGAATTGTTTGTATTCCAAAGATGTGATCTCTTTTGCTCATGAAAAAGGCTGGTACGAAGGGGTGAACAAGGAATTCAGTTTTTCCGATGTGTATGCTCCTGTCGATTTTGGTGCTGCACGTTTTTGTGATGCCCGAGTTTGGGCCGGTTTCCGAAAAGTGGCTTCGGGCATGGATGTTTATACCGATTATGCATTGGGTAAAATACAACACGACGAAAACGGTTACGCTTCCAACCGCATGCCCTTGTGGGTGAAACCCGACAAGCTGCTCACCGTGCAGGATGTGATGGGCATGATGCGCGACCATTACCAGGGAACTCCCCTCGACATGACCAAGGACCTGGGGGCCGGGCCTTATGGTTTACCCTATCGTTGGCGTCCGCTCACTTTCGAAGTCGATTCCCTTGAATATTGCAACGAGCGCGCCATATCGACCCAGCAAACCGGTTTCTCTTTCGTGAGCCAGAGCCGTGGTAACCTGCCCGATCCCATCGGGGGCATCCTCTGGTTTGGGGTCGATGATACCTACAGTACCTGTTATGTGCCCATGTATTGCGGCATTACCGAAGTGCCTGAAACCTTTGCTGTGGGCAACGGCGATTTACTTACCTATACCGAAACATCGGCATTCTGGGCCTTTAACCTGGTGAGCAATTTAGCATATCTACGTTACGACAGCATGATCAAAGATGTGATCAAGGTACAACAGGAACTGGAGAACAAGTTTGTGGTCAATACCCCGGCCATCGATGCCGCAGCCCTGAGCTTGTGGAACAACGGAAACAGAGAACTGGCCCTGCAGTTCCTGACCGATTACTCGGCAAACCAGGCCAACAATACCACCAGGCATTGGAAAGAACTTGGACATTATCTGCTGGTGAAATACAAGGACGGCAACATCATGAAAGAAAAGGACGGGAAATTTGAACGAACCGAAACCGGAATGCCACCAAGTCCCGATATGCCGGGTTACCCGCAGCAATGGTACCGCAGTATTGTGAACCAAACCGGCGACCATTTGAAAGTAATTGGGACCGGCGGACATTGATAATTTTGATGAAGTTTTTTGGATTTAAAAAATTTGACTATTTTTGCCGCGCCTTTCAGGTAAACGTAATCTCTTACCAGTCAGAATTAAACGGTAATATTGCGGTTTAACCCATTAAATGATTAAAAAATGGACGCTATTAAAATTGTACAAAATGCTTTTGCTCAGGAAACTGCAAAGCAACACCCTGATTTTGCTGCCGGTGATACCATCACGGTTCACTACAAAATCAAGGAAGGTGAAAAAGAACGGATTCAGAACTACCGCGGAGTTGTATTACAGATAAAAGGTACCGGCGACACCAAAATGTTTACCGTTCGCAAAATGTCGGGGAACATTGGTGTAGAACGTATTTTTCCCATGAATTCACCCCTGATCGAAGAGATTGAAGTGAACAAGGCTGGTAAAGTACGTCGCGCAAGAATTTTCTACTTCCGCAAATTGACTGGTAAGAAAGCACGGATCAAAGAACGCAAACGCAGAGTTGCTGAATAAGCAAACTCCAAAATACAAAACCCTGCTCCGGAAACGAGGCAGGGTTTTTTTGTTGTATTGACTTTTTACTGAAAAACGCCCCATTCGGTAAGCACAAAACCTTCGCGTTTAAAATGGGGTATCGATGGAGGCGGCAGGTTTTCATGGCTGTCACTTGGATATATCCCGTAAAACAAACGAATGATGTTGTCGGGTTGTACCGAAAACTTCAGTTCGATGGCTTCATCGATGAGGACATTCGTTTGCGGATAGATCTTGTAATACTCACTAAAGTTTAAACGGGGAACCCAATATTTGACAAAATCGTTGATCTCGTTTTCATTGAATTGGTAAAGGGCCATGTTGCTTCTGAAAAAGGTCTCCAGATCGGCTTTGGCCACACACCATCCATGGGTATGCTGAAAATGGCTGATCTGGGTGCTTTCGTAAAACAAATAATCGTAACGATAATCGATCAGGCCATCGGGCTGCACATATACATCCCACCCGGAACCATATTCAGGCACTGAAGCCGTGATTTGCCCTCCCTTGGGGAAATTGACTTCCACCTGTAGCTGAAGTGGCTCAGTAGGATAGAGGTAAACATTGGGTTTACCCACCGGCTCGCATTCATCGGGAATACAATGATAAACTTCTTCAGAGTCAATGTCATTGAAAGCGACCATTTTTACAATGGCAAACAAACCATCGTTGGTGTGCGGAAAGGTATGAACGGGATTTTCTTCAGTCGAGTAAGTATTGTCGGAAAAAAACCATTCGAAGTCGGTAGCATTTTCCGAGCAATTGATAAACCTGACTAGGAAAGAATCAGATTCATCCACTTCGAACTCAAAACAGGCCGTGACCCTGTCGTGGGGTTCAAGCACTTTGATGGTACTGTATATGTCTTGACTGCTATACTCATTTTTTGCGGAGAGTTTAACCCGATAATGGCCGTATTCGGCATACTGGTGCACTGGTGATTTTTCGGTTGAGCTGGTCCCGTCGCCAAAATCCCAGGTAAAGGTTTTGCCAAAGCGGGTAGTGTTGAAAAAATGAGCTTCTTTCACATTGTTTTCGTTGAGGGCGACGTAAAATGAGGCGTGGGTATGAAAGGAATCCACCACTTCGATGGTTTTGGTAAACAACTGTTCTTTGTTATTGGCGATGGCTTTTAATTTGACTTCAAAGTTTCCCCACCGTCCGTAAGCATGGACCGGGTTTTGCTCGGTTGACTGCTTCCCATCGCCAAAATCCCACTCAAAACGGTCGGCAAACATCGATTGATTGTTGAAAACCACCAACAGCTCGTTGCGATACTCCAGTTGATGGGTAAACAAAGGTACAGGTTGAAGCTCCAGATCATCTTCTTCGATGGATAGCACCAGGGTATCGGCACCCACTTCATTCTGAGCAATTAAGGAAACAACGATGGGGAAATCCAGGTCCAGCAACATGGAGGGATTCGTTTCGGTGGAGGTTTTGCCCTGGCCAAAGTCCCAGAAATATTGATCTGAATTTTCGGAACAGTTGGTAAATTGAATGGCTCCGTTGATGGAATCGAGTGATTGAAATTCGAAACATGCAATGGGTTTTTCAATTCGATCACATCCAACAACAACAAGGAATGCCAGCAGTATGGGAATCATTTTATTCATGGCGGGGTGTTTTGGTTTTTAGTGGTTTAAAATTATGAAATATACATTGTAATCCATCACAATTTGAAATGTTTATTGGCATTTGAAATTGAAAGATGGTTAATGATGAATGAGGTCTCAAATTTCACCATTTCATATCAGTTGGTTTCATCGCTCAATTTCAAAGATTGAATATAGCATAGCAAACAGGATGAGGTAGTTTTTTTGGACATGCTCCAATCGGGTTGGAAAACCCCGCTCATCGTAATATCCTTTCAAGTTTCAGGTCTCACTTAGTGAATCAGCAACATCTTGCGTTGGTTTTTGAACTGATCAGCTGATATTTGGTAAAAATAAACTCCGGGGCTTAAGCCATTCGCGTTGAAAACTACATGGTGTTGCCCTTTTTCATAATGATCGTCAATAATTGTACGTACATGCTTTCCGCTTAAATCGCGGATAATAAGGTTTACCCTGGTATCGACCGGTAATGCAAATTGAATAGAAGTATCGTGATTGAAAGGATTCGGAAAGTTTTGACCAAGTTGCCATCCCGATTGTATTTGAATATTTTTTGATGAAACGGTATCTGAAACATTTGAGAACTTGAACCAATCGAAGTTACCAACTCCATAACCACCGGAAAACACAAAATACAGATCGTGAATACCCTTTATTTCATCAATTTTCAGGGTCTGTTCTTCAAACTTATTCCAGTCTCCTGTTGCCTTAACCGTAGTCGCAGCATGTGCTGCTGCCATTTGATCATCCAGTACAATATTTACTTTGTTTGAGGCGAATTCAGAAGGAACAGCACATCGCATGGTAAAGAAATTTAAGCCTGCTCCAAAATCAATGTCACGAAATACAATATAATCGCCATGATCACAGCTGCCAATAACCTCGCCTGAAGCATTAATACCGACTTGTTCATCATATTCTTCTGCCTGAAGAAATACCATTGAGCCATCGCCCGTTGTGGTAATTTTACTCCATCCAAAGCTGGCATTTGAACCGTATTCATTAAAACTTCTTACCCGGTAAAAATAAGTGGTATAGGGTTCTATCAATGAATCGATGGCCTGGGAACTGTTCGGAGCTGTTCGAATGATTTCTTCAATGGGCCCATCGGGTATCTTTCGGTCAATAATAAAGCCGCTTTCGTTGTTCGATTGATCAAACCAGTTTATAAGTACTCCCGAACTTATTACTTCAACTGATACAGCAGAGGCTGCATTGGGCTTGCTGTCTTCAAATTTTTCAACTTCAAGGTTTGCACCTGCCTGCCAGTTTGTTCTATATTCATAGGCTCCGGCATCGGGAGCTGTGCCAATAAATCCATCGGTTATTTCATCAATATCCCGACCGTAATCAATGGCCTGTGCGTTATCTGCTAAACGAAAATCTCCAACATTAGCGCCAATAAATTGATCAACTTCTGTAAATAGATTGTTTTCCAAAGAGTTACCTATAAATTTTTCGTGATCCTGAATGTTGTTCCACATTCGGCAGTTAGTCATTTTGGTGCCGTCAGGACCCCATTCGCCCATAGGAGACTTGTTGTTCCAAAAAGTATTATTATAAACGAAAGTATTGGTTTGTGGTAAATTTAGTCTGATGCCTGCTTCGCAATTCCAAACCACATTATGGTGGATAAGATAATTGGCATCTCCGTTATCGAGATAGATGCCGGGGCCTGTATGTGCTGCCAGATTATCATGTACCCAATTGTAGGCAATTTCGGTTCCGGCACCATCGGTTTGAAATGAATACGTTAAACCAAGATCGTCGCATATAAGGCCACAATACCCCATATCGTTGTAGGTAATTTCAGCTGCTTTTAAGTGGCGGTGAACCAAAACAGATCGGGCTGTTTTTCTCAGGGTATTTTGGGTAATACGATGCCCCGAACCGGTTACACAAAGCGGTGCAGAATCAACTGCCAACCAATCGCAGTCTTCGATGATACAATTCTCCAGCACATTGTTTTCACCCCACATGGTCACCCCATCGCCCCAGCTGTGGGCAATGTAGCAATCTTTCATCCTGTTTTTCGATCCCGATATTTCAATTCCGTTGCCATCCCAGCTTTCGGGAGCAGAAGTGTCGCGGTTGAAGCCATTTTTAAAAGTAAAAAATGGGATGATGTACCGAAAAGAACATGATTCAACGGAACAATTTTCAGCATTGCGCAGGTTTAAACTGGCTGCTTTAAAATGAATTCCTTTTAGATGAATATTCTTTCTATTGTTGAGATCGGCACCCAGCAAGCGCGTTCTGGCCTCAATTTTTATTTCATTGGGATTGGTATTTTCAGGGGGGATGATGTACAAATTTTCCCCATCGGAAAACCATTCCAGGGGAGCATCCAGTAAATTTCTATGATCTATTAAAAACCCCTTCCCTTTACCCAAATAAATTTCCGGACTAGAATTGCTCCACTGACTACTGGTGTTGGTAACAGTAAAACTGGTAACTGAGTTGCTTAAAATTTCCCCCATAACTGTGACCCATCTCCTTTGACCGAGCCCAATTGCTTTGGCTCCATTTAGTGAACCCAATGAGCTGATTCCTTCCATCGTTCCTGATTTGTTCGAGAACAATTCAACATTGGCCCAATTATCTGAATCAAACTCTGTACTTGTATTATTGGGATATCTGGCACAATTTCCATAAACATTGTCAAAAAACAGATCGCTTACTTTTGTTGTACAGGAACTTTTCCAAACCTTGTTATGATCGGATTTCCAACCTTCAAAAAGATCTAAACCGGTTACGAGAACATATTCCCCCTGGAAGGCAGTGAATACTATTGGTTGGCTTTCTGTTCCTGAATTTACGCTTGTTATTGTCTCCCGATATACACCTTCTCTGATGAAACAAATATCTCCTGGCTGCATGATAGAACCAACGTGTTTTAAAGTTCTGAATGGATCATCAAAATTGCCTTCAGCAGAATCCGAACCTGAGTTAGATACAAAATACTCGGCACCATTTGTCTTTGAGGATATTAAACAAATAAAAAACAGAAAAATTAGATATATTTTAAAACACGACATGGTATAAGGTTGAATTAGGGGTGAATTTAGTAAAAATTGAAAAGCATTTACAATAAGGTGCTGAATGGCATGATAAGGTTTCTGTCCACCTCCCCCCTTCGTTTGAGCCCAGAGGAAACGAGGAGTTTGCAATAACTCGTCTGTGACTGCATGCTTCGCTGGAGCGGGAAGAGGAAAGCAAAAACCTGGCACAGTTCCTCCGCTCAATCGGCATCATCGTGTTTCATTG